>NZ_JBHVBL010000016.1:0-87679 GCF_042668165.1 Arthrobacter sp. NPDC057388 | reverse complement strand
GTCCAATGGACGGGGGCTTCCCTGTGTGTGCGGCGGAAAACGGCTTACAGCTTGCCGAATTCTTCCCGGGACGGCGTGTACTTGTTGTCGTCCCCATACTCGTAGATGCCGATGGAGGCTTCCGTCGGGTCGCCGGCGTCGGAGAAGGTCACCGGGCCGGACTCGCCGTCGTAGTCGATGTCCTTGCCGTTGCGGAGCAGCGTGACGCAGGACGCGAAGTCCGTGCACTTCTCGCCGCCCTCGGAAACCGCCTTGAGCTGCTTGGCGATCTCCACACCCTTGGTGCTCTTGGCGGCCTCGGATGCCAGCGCAATCAGGTTCACGGCGTCGTAGGACTCACCGGCGTAGCTGTAGTCCTTCAGCGCCGGATCGATGGCCAGGAGCTTCTTCTTGAAGTCGTCCTTGGCGAACGTGCCGGGAATAGTTCCCTGCGCGCCCTTCAGCGTTCCGGCCTTGAAGTCCTTGCTGTAGTCGGACGTGTTGCCGTCCACCATGAACAGCTGCGTGGCCTTGATGCCCTTGCCGGTGATCAGCGGAACGATGCTCTTGGCCTGATCGAAGGTGATCAGGGCAATGGCGTCCGGCTTGGCGGCGATGACCTTGTCCACCTGACTGCTGAACTGCGAGTCGCCCTCGTTGAAGAGTTCCTCAGCCACAACCTGGCCGCCGGCTGCTTCGAAGGCTGCCTTGACGTTTTTTGCCAGGCCCGTGCCATAGGCATCGTTCAGGACAATCATGCCAACGGTCTGGGCACCGCAGGTGGCCATGTAATTGCCGAGCACCTTGCCCTGCAGCACATCGGACGGGGCGGTCCGCCAGTACAGGCCCTTGTCATCCCAGGTGGTGAAGTCCGGGGACGTGTTCGCGGGCGAGAACTGGATGACGCCGGCGCCCGTTATCTGGTTGATCACGGTCTTGGACACACCCGAGGATGCGGCACCGATGATGGCACTGACATTCTGGCCGAGGAGCGCCGTGGTGGACTGCGTTGCAATGTCCGTCTTGGTATCACCGGAGTCGCGGTGGACCACCTGGATCGGCTTGCCGAGCACGCCGCCGGCCGCGTTGACTTCCTTGACACCGAGATTGACACCGGCGATTTCGGGCGGGCCGAGGAACGCCAGCGACCCCGTCGTCGGCAGGAGCGATCCAATTTTCAGCGGTGTGGGAGTGGTGGTGGTTGCTGCCGGCACGTTGCCGGTCTCGGTGGAGCTGCTGGTTGCCCCGGCCGTGGCACTGGGAGCAGGGCACGCGATTCCGCCTGCCGCTGCGGAGGATTCGGTCGCGCTTGGGGTGGAACCGCCACCACAAGCCGTGGCCATGAGGGCGACGCCGATGCCAAGCGCTGTGAGCTTGGCCACCTTGGGCGCCGCCTGGGGGAGTGCAATCATTTAGAGTCTCCTCGATCGAAAGGTGCGAACGGCCTTTGATGCGATGTTTGGTCAGGGGTTCCTGAGCTAAATTCAAGCTAATCCAATTCGAGCGCGAACATAAGTGACTAAGGTCACATCCTCATAACACTCGTTGCATATTGGAACACCAGCGACGCGGAGGAGAAAAGCAGTACCCCAGGTGGGACTCGAACCCACAACACGCGGATTTTAAGTCCGCTGCCTCTGCCAATTGGGCTACTGGGGCGCCCGGTCAATGGTATCGCCTCAGAGGGCCGCCAAGGGCCCGGCATACCGGAATGTGCCGTGGACCCCGCCGGGCCACAGTGCGAGGGGCAGGAGCTGGAAGTGGTCGCCCCAGCTGGTGTCGGGCGCCTCCACGCCCAGGGACGACGCCGGGACGAACCCGAACCGGGGGTAGTACTCGGTGGATCCCAGCAGCGCGACGCCCTTCTCCCCCGCCGCGTTGGCGCGGATGACCGTTTCGCGCATCAGTGCCGAGCCGATGCCGTGACGCTGCAGCCGGGGCGTCACGGATATGGGCCCGAGGCCAAGAAGCTCGAGGTCCTCCACCCACGCGCGCGTGCTGATGACATGGCCCACGATTTCGCCGTCGAGTTCGGCGACGACGCTGAACTCCGGCAGGTATTCCTCGGCGACGAACAGTTCGCGGAGCACCTTGACCTCAACGGGCTCCCCCTCGACGGGAAGCCCGGTGACCGGGGAAACGGCGAAGGCCTCGGCAGTCAGCGCGAGGAGGGCGTCCCGGTCACCTGGTTCCTCGCTGCGCAGGTGCACTTCCCGCACCGGTTCCGGCTCCGGGGCGTTGGCTGCCGAGAGCTCGGCCAGGACCTCCAGCGCCCGCGCCGAATCCGCGACCGGCACCAGGAGGTGGTCGTGGTGGAAGCCGGCCAGAACGTTGCAGCTGATCCTGGCCTGGGTCAGCGCTTTGCTCACCGCCGCAGTCAGCCCCACCGCTTCCAGTGCCGAGTGGACCTCCAGGGTGATCCAGGCCGCCACGAAGTCGTAGGACAGCCCCAACCCGTCCGCCTCGGCGCGGGGCAGGACCACCGTAAGCCCCTCCGCTTCCCGGACGGCGGCCTCGATATGCCCCGCCAGGGGCCTGCCGTGGGGCCACAGAACGTAGACGTACTCGCCTTTCCGGAGCACCGGACGCATCGAGGCAAGGAGGGTCTGGAGGTTCTTTTCACCCGTCATGGGGCCAGTCTATGGGTGCCCGCCGGGCCAGCAGGGAAAACCCAGCCAAACAACGAAGCGGCCGTTCCCCGGAAAGGGAACGGCCGCCGTCGTTATTTTTGCCTGCCTGGGCCCACACTGCCGAGCGGCCCCAATCGAGCTTGCGAGATTGGGGAGGCAGTGGGGATTACTTGGCCTCGGCGGTGACGGGATCCTTGGCGCCGCCCTGGGCAGGGGCTGCGGCCTTCTCCGCCGGAGCCGGCGCGGCGGGCGCTGCCGGCTTGGGGGCCGGGGTGGCAGCGGCCACGAAGGCGCCGCGCGGGTTGTCCAGGTCCAGCAGCTGGGTGGTGTCCCGGCCGGCGAAGAAGCTCAGGATCCAGTTGAAGACAACACGGAACTTGCGCTCGAACGTCGGCATGGCCATGCCGTGGTAGCCACGGTGCGCCAGCCAGGCGAGGGGGCCCTTGAGCCCGATGCGGCCGAGCAGGTTGATGTTGGCAACACCCTTCCACTCGCCGAAGCCGGCCACAGCACCAAGGTTCTTGTGCTTGTAGTCAACCAGCGGCTTGTTCCAGCGGGAAGCCCACAGGTTCTTGGCGAGGCGCTTGGCCTGGCGCAGCGCGTGCTGGGCGTTCGGAACGCAGGTGCCGTCGGGGAGGCCGCCGCCCGAGAGGTCGGGAACCGCGGCGATGTCACCGGCAGCCCAGGCGTTCTCGATGATGCCTTCGTCCCCGGCGATGCGCAGGTCCGGCAGAACGCGGACGCGGCCGCGCGGCTCCAGCGGGAAGTCGGTGGAGCGGACCATCGGGTTGGCCTGCACACCGGCAGTCCACACGAGGGTGTCGGTTTCGAATTCCTGGGCCGGGGTCTTGTCCGGCAGGTTGATGAGCTTGAGCGAGCCCTCGGCGTTGTCCAGCGAGGTGTTCAGCAGGACCTCGATGCCGCGGCTGCGGAGGTGCTCCACAACCCATTCGGCCTGCGGCGCGGTGACCTCGGGCATGATGCGGCCCATGGCCTCGACGAGGACGAAGCGGACTTCCTCCTGCTTGACGCGCGGGTTGTTGCGGACCGCGGCGCGGGCGAGGTCTTCCATTTCGGTGATGCACTCAATGCCGGCGAAGCCGCCGCCCACCACGACGAAGGTCAGGGCACGGGCGCGCTCGGCGGGGTCGGTCATGGTGGAGCCGCGCTCGATGCGGTCGAGGACCTTGTTGCGCAGTGCAACGGCTTCCTCGATGGTCTTCAGGCCGATGCCCTTGTCCGCGAGGCCCTTGATCGGGAAGGTGCGGGTGATGGCGCCGGCGGCCAGCACGACGTCGAAGTACGGAACCTCGAAGTTCCCGCCACCGTCAGCCGGGGCAACCACTGCCGTGCGGTTGGCGTGGTCGATGGAGAGGACGCGGCCCTGGATGAGCTCGGTCTGCTTGAGGTGCTGGCGGTGCGAAACCACTGCATGGCGGGCCTCGATGTTGCCGCCGGCCACTTCCGGCAGGAAGGGCTGGTAGGTCATGTAGGGCAGCGGATCGACGACGGTGACGATGCCGCCTGCGTTCGCGATCTTCTTCTGCAGTTTGAGGGCTACGTAGAGGCCGACGTACCCGCCGCCGACGACGAGCACACGCGGACGATCCTGGAGCTGTGGGGTGGTTGCCATAACTCCAGAGTACAGTAGTTTGTGAAAATCTTCACTAACTGGTGCGGTCGGCCCGGTCCACCCGGGTTATCGCGCCGGTATCCGGCTCCTCCGGCCCCCCGGCCGACGCCCGGTAGGCGCGCCGCAGCTGCACCGTCCCGGCCGCAATAATGGCGATGAAGAGCGCACCGAAACCGATGACCACGGCCGCAGGCAGTGCACTGTCCAGCTGTGACGGAGGGACGGCCACCGGCACCGTCGCCTTGGGCAGGGTGGCCCGCGGGGCGGGCGCCTCGGCCGTCGGCTCGGGGGCCGGTGTTTCAAGGTTCCCGCGCCGGTGGACACGGATCCAGTCGGCGATGGAGCCGAGCGGGTTGGCCTTCGTTTCGGCAACGTCGTCCTTGAGCGCTGCCTCCGCGTTGAGGACGCCGAAGCCGTACAGCGGGTCCTTGCCTGGCGTGCCCTCATCCTTGGCGGTGGAGACGATCCTGTTGATGACCTGCCTGGCGCTCATCTCCGGCCACTTGGAACGGATCAGGGCGGCAACACCAGAGACGATGGGCGTGGCACCGGACGTGCCGGCCCATTCCGCGTAGCTGCCGCCGGGCAGTCCGCCGGCAAGCTTCTCCGCGGGCGCGGCCACACCGATGCTGATGCCCTGGGAGGAGGAGTCGGTGCTCGCCTGGCCGTTCCGGGCCAGGCCAGCGACGGTCAGCACGCCGGGGATGGTGGCCGGTGCCCCCACCTGCACGTTGCCGCCCACCCGGTTGCCGGCCGCGGCCACGATGACCACGTCCTTCTGCTCGGCGTACAGGAACGCTGCGTCCCAGCTTTGCGGCCACTCCGGGGACGTGCTGCCGAGCGAAATGTTGATGACTTTGGCGCCGTTGTCCACGGCCCAGCGCACAGCCTCCGGGATCTGGTCCTGGTCGCTCTTGCCGCCGGGGTTGGCTGATCCCAGCCACGTGGACACAGAAAGGATCTGGGCTTCGGGCGCCACGCCCATGATGCCGTCGGGCATGGTTTTGGAGGCGGTGGCACTCGGGGAAGGCTTGGCGCTGGCCGTCGTTTTCTTTGGCGGCTGGTGCCCGCGGCCGGCCAGCATGGTGGCCACGAGCGTGCCATGCTCAGGCTTGGCGCCGATGCTCTTCTCGCCGTCGGAGTCTCCCGCGCCGGAGACGTCGTGGCCGCCTGCCAGCACCCCCTTGAGGTCGGGATGGTTGCCGTCGACGCCGCTGTCGATGACGGCCACCTTGACGTTGGCGCCCTTGGACACCTCCCACGCCTTGGTGATGCCGGCTTCCTTGAGCCAGTATTCCTTGTCCCGCCAGGTGTCTGCCTGGGCGGCGGGTGCGGTGGCGACGGCGGACGCGGCGATGCCACCGGCAAGCACCGCGGACAGAAGGGCCGAGACCGTCCGGCGAAGCCGGGCTGTTGCTCTGGTCATGCAGGATCCAATACTCGGTTTAGCTTCGTGCCTCGGCACTCAGGGCAATTCCGTCCAGAATATCGTGCTCGCTGGCGGTGGCCGTAATGATGCGGCCGGCGGTGAGCTCGCCCATGCGGGTCAGGATGCGCCGCCACACCAGGGCGCCGGCGCCGATGACGTCCACCCGGCCGGGATGCATGTAGGGCAGTTCCGCCCGCTGCGCGCGCGGCATCTGGAGCAGGTCGGTGGCTGCGGCCTGCACGGCGGAGATGGAGAGTTCGGCGCCATGGATGGCTGCAGGCAGGTATTCGGGCAGCTTGAGCGCGTGCGCCGTGATGGTGGTGATGGATCCGGCAACCCCGACGACGGCGGTGCTGCGTTCCAGGGGCACGTCCAGCCGCGCTTCGGCGATGGCGGCGTCGACGTCGGCCTCCGCTGCGGCGATCTGTCCTGCCGTGGGCGGGTCCGACGTGAGGTGGCGCTCGGTCAGGCGGACGCAGCCAATGTCCACGGACCGTGCGGCGATGACGCCGTTGGCGTCGCCAAGCACGAACTCGGTGCTCCCGCCGCCCAGGTCCACCACCAGGACCTTGTCCTCCCCCGAGATGGGCAGCACGCTGCTGGCACCGGCGAAGGACAGCGCAGCCTCCTCGTGGCCGGAGATCACTTCGGGCTCCACGCCGATCAGGTTCCTGATGCCGTCGACGAACACCTGGCGGTTCCTGGCATCCCGGCTGGCGGATGTGGCCACGAAGCGGACTGTCCGGGCCTGGTACTCGCGGATGAGTGCGGCGTAGTCCGCCGTGGCAGCAAATGTGCGCTCCAGCGCCTCGGGCGCCAGCTCTCCGGTGGCATCCACGCCCTGGCCGAGCCGCACCACCCGCATTTCGCGCACGACGTCGGTGAGCTTCACCGCCCCGTCGCTGCGGTCGATGTCGGCGATGAGCAGGCGGATTGAGTTCGTTCCGCAGTCAATGGCGGCCACCCGGGTCATGCGCCTGCCTCCGTCTTTCGGGATTCAGTGGTGCCTGCATCTGTCTTGGATTTGCGGACGGGCGCCGGACGGCCGACGATGTGCGGCAGGCCCTGCGGGCCGTGGCGGCTGAGGTCCCGGGAGGGCGCCTCGCCGGCGGCGTCCCAGGCACCCTCGCAGTAGCAGCGGTCCGCGGTCCACCATTCGCTGATGGCTGCGATGGCCTCGTCCCCCAGCGGATTAACTCCCGGCCCGGCGGCCAGCGAGTGTCCCACCAGGACGTGCAGGCACTTGACGCGGGTGGGCATGCCGCCGGCGGAGACGCCGTCGATCTCCGGGACGGCGCCGATGCCTGAGCGCTCCCCGATCTCGGAACGGGCAGCCAGGTAGGCCTCATGGGCCGCCCGGTAGGAGGCTGCCAGGGTCTCGTCCGCGGCCAGCCGGTCGTTCATCTCGTTCATGAGCCCGCCGGCCTCGAGCCGGGAGACCGCCGACGTGATCACGGGGTGGGTCAGGTAGAACGTGGTGGGAAAGGGAGTCCCGTTGCTCAGGCGCGGCGAGGTTGCCGCCACGAGGGGGTTCCCGCAGACGCAGCGCGCCGGGATTTCCACAACGTCACGCACCGGCCTCCCCAGCTGCCGGCTGAGCACATCAAGGTCCTGCGCTGAGGGCTGCCGGGATTCACCGGGGGCGGTTGCCGTGTTGTCGTCCACTGGCGTGGCCGTCCTTCCTGCCCGGATCTGGCTGCCCCGAAATTCCGGTAGGCAGTCCCGCGGCGGGCGCCGCTAGTCTGTTGCCGAGCGCCTGATGGACTCCCAGAGGGAATCAACCCAGGGCACCTCGGCGGGGTCTTGTCTTTCTGCTGCACTGGGCTGGCTGCCTGCTGCGCCGGCCGGCAGGTCGCTGCCGAATACCCAGTAGCCGGTCTCTCCCGGCATAACCATGTTAATGCGGTCCCGTGCCTGCTGCTTGACGTAGTTGGGGTCCTGCCAGCGCGAGACCTGCCGTTTGAGGTTGTCCTGATTCGCCTTGCTGTCCGCGATGTCCGATTGCAGGGCCGCGATTTCCGCCCTCTTGTCGATGAAGATCTTCACCGTGGGAGCCAGCATGATCGTGATGGCCACCATCACCACCGCCAGTGCCAGCATGCGGCCGGAGAAGGCTTTGGCCGGAACGGGGTCGAGGTTGTCTGCCTCGGCTTTTCCGGACTTCGTGCGGCCGGTGGCGGTCTTCCCGGCTGCGGAGCTGCCTGTCCTGCCGGCTCCGGCTTTCGCGGCAGCGCTGGTCGGTGACCCTGCGCCGGCGGTGCCCGTTGAGCCCGGAGTCCTGGGGCCAGCCTTTGGGCCGCCGCCGGCCCTGCCCTCCTTGGGTCCGTGTCCCGTTTCGTGGGTGGTGTGCGCCGGACGCGGGCCGCCGAAGTCCGCCTGGATGACGTCGCCGCCCGCCTCGCGGGCGGCGGACTGCTGTGCTGGTGGGGTCACCCTGGGAACTTTGGGACGGCGGGTAGCCATGACACTCCTGTAACGTGTGGCGCCAAAAACAAAACCGGTGGCTATGGTCTTTCCACCATAGCCACCGGTCAGCTGTTTCTTGGGCTACTAGGCCTTGAAACGCGGGAACGCGCTGCGGCCGGCGTAGCGTGCGGCGTCGTCGAGTTCCTCTTCGATGCGCAGCAGCTGGTTGTACTTGGCGACGCGCTCGGAGCGGGCCGGAGCACCGGTCTTGATCTGGCCGGCGTTGGTGGCAACGGCGATGTCGGCGATCGTGGTGTCTTCGGTTTCACCGGAGCGGTGCGAGGTGATGGTGGTGTAACCGGAGCGCTGGGCGAGGGACACCGCGTCCAGGGTCTCGGTCAGCGAGCCGATCTGGTTGACCTTGACCAGCAGGGAGTTGGCCGTGGCGGCGTCGATGCCCTGCTGCAGGCGCTCGGGGTTGGTGACGAACAGGTCGTCGCCCACCAGCTGGACCTTGTCACCGATGGTGTCGGTGAGGATCTTCCAGCCTTCCCAGTCGTTCTCGTCGAGCGGGTCTTCGATGGAAACCAGCGGGTAGTCGGCAACGAGTTCGGCGTAGTAGGCGCTCATCTCGGCGGAGGTCAGGGACTTGCCTTCGAACTGGTAGGCGCCGTCCTTGAAGAACTCGGAGGAGGCGACGTCCAGTGCCAGGGCGATGTCGGTGCCCGGGGTGTAGCCGGCCTTCTGGATGGCTTCCTGGATCAGGTCCAGGGCAGCGCGGTTGGAGGGCAGGTTCGGGGCGAAGCCGCCCTCGTCGCCGAGGCCGGTGGCCAGGCCCTTTTCGTTCAGTACGGACTTGAGGTTGTGGTAGACCTCAACGCCCCAGCGCAGGCCCTCGGAGAAGGTCTCGGCGCCGATGGGGGCGATCATGAATTCCTGGATGTCGACGTCGGAATCCGCGTGCGAGCCGCCGTTGAGGATGTTCATCAGCGGAACCGGCAGGACGTGGGCGTTCGGGCCGCCGAGGTACTTGTACAGCGGCAGGTCAGCGGAGGCTGCTGCCGCGTTGGCCACGGCCAGGGAGACGCCGAGGATGGCGTTGGCGCCCAGCTTGCCCTTGTTGGCGGTGCCGTCCAGGTCGATCATGGCCTGGTC
Organism: Arthrobacter sp. NPDC057388; assembly: GCF_042668165.1. Lineage (NCBI taxonomy): Bacteria > Bacillati > Actinomycetota > Actinomycetes > Micrococcales > Micrococcaceae > Arthrobacter > Arthrobacter sp. NPDC057388. The sequence goes on along the minus strand of NZ_JBHVBL010000016.1, from coordinate 78,447 downwards.
GATGCTGCGCTGGTCGGTGGCGTCGAAGCCGGTCAGGGCCGGGGCGATCTGGTCGATGACTGCGTCAACGGCCTTCTGGACACCCTTGCCGAGGTAACGGCCCTTGTCGCCGTCGCGCAGTTCAACTGCTTCGTGCTCGCCGGTGGAGGCACCGGACGGAACGGCAGCGCGGCCGATCTGGCCGTCGGAGAGGAGAACTTCAACTTCTACGGTGGGGTTGCCACGGGAATCGAGGATCTCGCGGGCGTGGATGGCATCGATAAGCGCCATGGATTTGCTCCTTGTGGGCGATATTACGGGGGTTTCTAGCAAAAAATCTCGACGTCCTCGTCAGGGACTAGCGTAGTCGAGAGTGGTGCACGTTACGGAAACCTATCCAGAACCCGGACGTCATGATCCGGGTTCGGAAGTTTCAAAGGTGGCGGTTCTGGTAGCGCCGCACTGCCCCGCGGAGGGCGCGTTCGGCGTCGAATCCCCTGCTCCGGGCAGAATGTACGACGGCGAGCAACAGCTCGCCGAGTTCGGCTTCGGTTTCCGGGATTTCGGCAGGCCCAACCGCCGGGGACAGTCCTGCACGCTCTGCCCGGTCCAGGGTTTTCTGGGCCTGCGCCAGTGCGGGGAGAGCCACCGGGATGCCCTCGAACGGCGTGCTGCGCTGCGGGCTTTCGGCCTTTTTCACGGCATCCCACTTGAGCACGATCTCCTCCACCGTTGCGGGGAAGGAGTCCTGGAGGGAGCCGTCGGGCCGAAAGACGTGCGGGTTGCGGCGGATCATCTTCTCTGTGAGGCCACGGGCGACGTCGCCGAAGCCGAACACCCCGCGTTCCTCGGCGAGCCGGGCGTGCAGCACCACCTGGAGCAGTACGTCGCCCAGCTCGCCTTTCAGTTCAGCCTCGTCCTCGCCCGTCTCGATGGTCTCGGCCACTTCATAGGCCTCCTCCAGCAGGTATTCCACGAGCGACTCGTGGGTGAGGGCGCCCATCCAGGGGCAGTGCTCGCGGAGGGCGGCAATTACCCGAATAAGCTCCCCCACTTCGGCGGCGGGTTCAGGCTGCCGGGGGGTTTCAGCCAAGGTCGCCGTAGGCGTCGTTGATGTACTCCACGAGGGCTTCCTTTTCCTCGAGGGGAAGGAAGGACGCCTCGGCTGCGTTGAGCGTGAGCTCCAGCAGGTCGTCGAGGTCGTAGTCGAAGGTTTCCACCAGCAGCTCGAACTCGTCCGTGAGCGTTACACCGCTCATGAGGCGGTTGTCCGTGTTAATGGTCACGTTGAAGCCCAGCTGGTACAGCATGTCCAGCGGGTGGCTTTCGATCCCCTCTCCGAAGCCGGCAATGGCACCGGTCTGCAGGTTCGAGGACGGGCAGATCTCCAGGGCGATGCCGCGGTCACGGATCCAGCTGGACAGGTTGCCGAGGGTGACCAGGCCAATGTTGTCGCTGTCCTCGTCGTCGGCGGAGTCCTCGTCGAACTCCACCATGATGTCCTCGGCGATGCGGACACCGTGGCCCAGGCGCAGCGCGCGGCCGTCGACCAGGGCGGACTGGATGCTTTCCAGCCCGGCGGCTTCGCCGGCGTGCACGGTGGCCGGGAAGTTGTTTTCGGCCAGGTAGGTGAAGGCGTCGCGGAAGCGCGAGGGCAGGAAGCCGTCCTCGGCGCCGGCGATGTCGAATCCGACGGCGCCCTTGTCGCGGTGCCGGACGGCGAGCTCGGCGATTTCCTGGCCGCGGTCGGCGTGCCGCATGGCCGTGATCAGCTGGCCCACCTGGATCTCGCGGCCGGTCTGGGCCACCGCCTCGACCCCGGCTTCGAGGCCTTCCTGGACGGCCTCGACGACCTCGTCCAGCGTCAGCCCCTTCTGGAGGTGCTGCTCAGGTGCCCAGCGCACCTCGCCGTACACCACGCCGTCGTCCGCCAGATCCTCCACGAACTCCTTGGCGACGCGGAACAGCCCTTCCTTGGTCTGCATCACCGCGACCGTGTGGTCAAAGGTCTCGAGGTAGCGGACCAGTGAGCCGGAGTCTGCGGATTCCCGGAACCACTCCCCCAGGGCAGTGGGGTCGGTGGAGGGGAGGGTATGACCCACTGCTTCAGCGAGCTCAATGATGGTGGCCGGGCGCAGGCCGCCGTCCAGATGGTCGTGGAGGGATACCTTGGGCAGGCTCTTCAGGTCGAAGTCAAGGGCAGGGGCGGCGTCAACGATAGGCTCAGTCACGTACCAACTCTAGGGTTGGACCAGCGGCAATGCCAACGAGGCGGGCGGATGTCCGGACCGGCCTTGGGCCAGCGCGAACGCACAGTTGTGGCCCCGGATCCGGGTGGAAATGGGGCCACAACTGTACGTTCGCGCTGGGCGGGTTCTGCTGTGCCGCCTGCTAGGCCACGCGGCTGGTCTGTTCCGGGACGTCGCTCCCGTCCTGCACGGCGCCCTCGTCCGCGACGGCGGCGTCGTGGCGGCCGAGCCGCTTGTGCCACCACCGAATGGCGTGGTCGATGATGACGCCCAGGATAATGGCGAACACCACGGCGATGCCGGCTCCCAGCAGCGGGTTGTGGTGGAGCCACGGGAAGGAACTGGCCACGAGGCCGATGCCTATCGAATAGCCCACCCAGGTGAAGCAGGCGAAGGCGTCCAGCACGAAGAACCTGCGGTGGGGGTATCCGGTGGTGCCAGCCACGTAGTTCACGGCGACGCGTCCCCACGGGATGTAGCGGGCGGTGAAGATGAGCACGGCGCCGCGCTTCTCCAACTCGTAGCGCGCCCAGGCAAAAACCTTCTGGACCTTCGGCCGGCGCATCCATTTCCAGCGCTCCAGGCCGATCTTCCGGCCCAGCATGTACGCCATGTTGTCCCCGGCCATGGCGCCGGTCAGGGCGGTCAGGCCGAGGATCCACAGGTTGGGCTCGCCGCTGTGCCGGGAGAAGGCCGCAAGTGCCACGATGAGGGTCTCGCTGGGGACCACCATCGCGAACCCGTCCACGAAGAAAAAGAGCAGAAGGACGGGGTAAATCCACCACTGACCCGCTGCATGGAGCACGGCCTCATTAATAAACTCCACGCGGGGATGCTCCTAGGGAATATGGCACGACGGGAAGTGACGCAAATCGCTCTTTAGTGTCGCATGGCCGGAGGATAGTCCGCTACGCCCTGATTGGAAAGTCAACTTTCCCGGAACGGATCCCGGACGCGGTTGCGCAGACGGTTGATGCCGAGGTCCACCAGGATGCCCAGCAGAATGGCGCAAACAATGGCAATTACCGCTCCGAGCAGGTGATTCTCCTCGAACCACTGGCCGAAGAACAGCCCAATCGCCACCGAATACGAGGCCCAGAGGGTGGCGGAAAGCACAGTGAGCCCGATGAACCGCGGATGCGAGTAGTGGGTGGCACCGGCCGTCAGGTTGACCGCCACCCTCCCGATGGGAACGAACCGTGCCACGAGGATCAGCGACGCCGGCCGCTTGCGCAGCTCCCGGCCGGCCCACCGGAATGCCCGCTGCATCCGCGGCCCGCGCATCCACGCCCAGCGCTGGATGCCCACACCCCGGCCGATGAGATAGGCGGCGTTGTCGCCGGTGAAGGCGCCAAGTCCGGCCACGGCAGCCAGCAGCCACGGATTGGGAACATCCGCCGTCGCGGCAACGGCCGCCAGCCCCACGACCACCGATTCACTGGGAATGGGCGGGAAGAAGCCGTCGATGACGCAGCAGGCCAGGACGATGAACAGGACCCAGGGCTGGCCGGCGGCAGCCAGGATGAAGTCATTGATGGCCTGCACGGTCAGGCGATGCGGTCGATGATGAGCTGCTGCGCGGGCCGGGAACCTTCCGGCGCGATCGTCAGGGCGTGCTCGAGCGCTTCCTTGGCCCGGGCAAACTTCTCCGGGGTGTCCGTCAGCAGGGTCATCAGTGGTTCACCGGCGCGCACCACTGCGCCGGGTTTGGCGTGCAGGCGGACGCCCGCTGCTGCCTGCACCGGGTCCTCCTTGCGTGCCCGGCCGGCGCCGAGCCGCCAGGCCGCCACGCCCACGGCCAATGCGTCGAGCTCCACGAGGACGCCGTCGGCGGGCGCGTAGATCGTCTCCGACTCCCGGGCCACGGGAAGCTTCGCCTGCGGGTCTCCGCCCTGCGCCCTGATCATCCTGTTCCAGACGTCCATGGCCCTGCCGTCCTTGAGGGCCGCGGCGGGATCGGCCTCGGGTACGCCGGCGCACCGAAGCATCTCCTCGGCGAGCCTGACCGTCAGTTCGACAACGTCGTCCGGGCCGCCGCCGGCCAGGACCTCAACAGATTCCTCCACCTCGATGGCATTACCTGCGGTCAGGCCCAGCGGTGTGCTCATGTTGGTCAGCAGCGCAACGGTTTCCACCCCGGCGTCCTCGCCAAGCGCCACCATGGTCTCGGCGAGTTCCCGTGCCTTGGCCTCGTCCTTCATGAACGCCCCGCTGCCCACCTTCACGTCGAGCACCAGCGAGCCGGTGCCCTCGGCGATCTTCTTGCTCATGATCGAGGAGGCGATCAGCGGGATGGCCTCCACCGTGCCGGTCACGTCCCGGAGCGCATAGAGCTTCTTATCCGCCGGAGCCAGCCCCGCACCTGCGGCACAGATCACGGCGCCCACGTCCTGGAGCTGGGCCATTATCTCGTCATTGCTCAGGGCCGCGCGCCAGCCTGGAATGGATTCCAGCTTGTCCAGCGTGCCGCCGGTGTGGCCGAGCCCGCGCCCGGACAGCTGCGGCACGGCCACGCCGAACACTGCCACAAGTGGCGCCAACGGCAGGGTGATCTTGTCCCCCACACCTCCTGTGGAGTGCTTGTCGCTCGTAGCCTTCACGCCGCCGTCGGGCCGGCGCAGGCCGGAGAAGTCCATCCGCTCCCCGGAGGCGATCATCGCCGTCGTCCACCGGGAAATCTCGCCATGGTCCATGCCGTTGAGCAGGATGGCCATGTTCAGCGCGGCCATCTGCTCGTCAGCGATGACGCCGCGCGTGTACGCGTCGATGGTCCAGTCGATCTGCTCGGCGCTAAGCGTCCCCCTGTCGCGCTTGGTGCGGATGATGTCGACGGCGTCAAAAGCCTCGGTCTTCTGGGTCACCGAATTTCCTCCAGGTGTTCGGGGCCAAATGCGTCGGGCAGCACCTGGTCCATGGTCTTGATGCCCTGCGTGGTCATGAGCTCCATGCCGGGTGCCCGGAATTCGTACAGGAGCTGCCGGCAGCGCCCGCAGGGCATGAGGACATTGCCGGCCCCGTCCACGCAGTAAAAGGCGCGAAGCAGGCCTCCACCGGTCATCTGCAGGTTTCCCACGAGTGCGCACTCGGCACATAGAGTCAGGCCGTAGCTGGCGTTTTCCACGTTGCAGCCGCTCACGATGCGGCCGTCCGCGGTGAAGGCCGCAGCCCCCACCGGGAACTTGGAATACGGCGCGTAGGCGTTCTTCATGGCATCCACGGCGGCGGCCTCGAGGGCCTTCCAGTCGATGATGATGTCAGGGTCGTTGGCGTTGCTCTCCACGGATATCACCCCTTGACATAGGGAATGCCGCTGGCCGCCGGCGGACGCGACCGGCCTACCAGGCCCGCCACCGCCAGGACCGTCACGAGGTACGGGAGCATGGCCATGAACTGGCTGGGCACCGGCGTTCCGATGATGGTCACGATGCTCTGCAGGTTGTCGGCGAAGCCAAACAGCAGGGCGGCGAAGAACGCGCCGATGGGGTTCCACCGTCCGAAGATCAGGGCCGCCAGGGCGATGAAGCCGCGCCCGCCCGAGATCTCCTCCGTGAAGCTGTCGATCGCTACCAGCGTGAAGAACGATCCGCCGATGCCGGCAATGGCGCCGCCCAGGGTGACGTTCCAGAACCGGGTCGTGTTCACCTTGATGCCCAGGGTGTCAGCCGCCTGCGGGTGCTCGCCGACAGCCCTGACCCGCAGGCCCCACCTGGTCTTAAACAGCCCGATCCACACCACGATCACGGCAATGTACATGAGGTACCCCACCACGGACTGCTTGAACAGGATGGGCCCCAGAACCGGGATGCTCGAAAGCACCGGAATGTCGATGTTGTCCAAGCCCGGCGGCGAGTTGAACTGTTGCTTGTTGGCCTGCATCACGGTGTTGAACAGAAAGCCTGTCAGGCCGGAGACCAGCACGTTCAGCACCACGCCGACGATGATCTGGTTGACGAGGTACTTGATGCTGAACAGCGCCAGCACGATCGAGACCAGGGCGCCCGCCGCGGCCGCGGCCACTAAACCGATGAAGGGGCTCCTGGTCATGGACGCGACCAGAGCGGCGGTGAAGGCCCCGCCGAGCAGCTGCCCCTCGATGGCGATGTTCACCACGCCCACGCGTTCACACAGCACCCCCGAGAGCGAGCCGAAGACGAGCGGCACCGCGAGGGTCAGCGAGCCGGCGATGAGTCCCGCGAGGGAGATGCTCGGCGTGCGGGCTCCGCCCACCACCCAGATCAGGAAGGCGGCAACAAACAGCACGGTGAACGTCACCGGGACCCAGCGCGGCGCCGGCAGGTTCCTGGTCTTGAGGAACACGGCATAGCCGGCCAGCCCGAGCATCAGGACAGACAGGACGATGCCGCCCAGGAACGCGGGCACCTCGACGGCCGGCAGCTGGAAGAAGTCCCCGCCGGAGGACAGCCCAAAGCTTGCGGTCTGGTTAGGCCCGAGGATGCCGAAAAAGACCAGCGCCAGGATGCCCAGCGCGGACAGCAGGACGGGAAGCTTCCAGGTCACCGGCTTTTCCGAAATCACCGCCCGGCGTTCTCCCTCCGTCTGCAGGATTCCAGCATGCGGCTTGCCCGGCTGGGGTGACGTTGCTGTGGTGCTCATGCTGCGCCTCCGGTGGTGGCTGCCGTCGTGGACCTGGCGGACCTTGCCGCTTTCTTGCGCCGCGGATTCAGCCCGAAGACCGCGCGGACCAGTGGCGGGGCCGCAATGAACAGCACGATCAGCGACTGGACCACCAGGACAATGTCGATCGGGGTGCCGGTCTGGATCTGCATCTGCACCGCCCCGGCGCGGAAGGCGCCGAACAGCAGGCCGGCGGCGAAAGTCCCCCACGGCGTCGAGCGTCCCAACAGCGCCACGGTGATGGCGTCAAAACCGTACGTTGCGGCGACACCGTCGGTGAGGACCTTCTCGGTGCCCGCAACCTGGGCAACCCCGGCCATGCCGGCAAGGCCGCCGGCAATGGCCATGACCAGGACTGTGGAGCGGGAAACATTGATGCCGGCAGTCTGTGCCGCCTTGGGATTGGCGCCCACGGCGCGGAATTCGAACCCAACAGTGGAGCGGGCCAGCAGCCACCACACAAAGACGGTGGTAGCGATGGCCAGCAGGAATCCGAGGTGGAGCCGGTACTGCGTGCCGAAGATCTGCGGGTACACGGCGCTGGGATCAAGGATGGGAGAGATCGGGTTGGTCTCCCCCGGCCGCTGGAAGGCGGGTGTGTTCAGCAGGTACTGCAGGAAGTACAGCGCGATGTAGTTGAACATGATGGTGATGATGACCTCGTGGGCTCCCGTGCGCGCCTTGAGGTATCCCACAAGGCCGCCCCAGAACGCGCCGCCGGCAATGCCCGCCACGAGCACCAGGAGCAGGTGCAGGCCCGGGGGAAGGTGCAGCGCGAATCCGGCCCAGGCGGCGAGGATGCCGGCCACGATAATCTGGCCCTGGGCGCCGATGTTGAACAGCCCGGCCCGGAACGCAATGGCCACGCCGAGTCCGGCGGTGATGAGCGGGGTGGCGATCGTCAGGGTTTCCATCAGCGGGGCCACTTGCCCGGCCAGGCCTGAACCGCGCGGGTTGAAGACCGATCCCTGGAACAGGGCCACGTAGGACCGGGTGGCTGCGCTCCACAGGGCGGAGAAGAAGTCGCTGGGACGGGCCAGCAGGTACGTTGCCGTGGTCCCGACCTGCTTGTCCGTGAGGGCGATCAGCAGGCCGCCGAGGATCAGGGCCAGCAGCACCGCAAGCACCGACACCATGCCGCTGCCGGTAAAGATCCGGCGTGCCAGGCTTTCCGCTCCCCCCGGGATTTTCCCGCTCTGCGCCGAGGCGGGAACAGCGGAGGGCTCCATGGCCCCGCCCGCCGTGTCCAGCGAGGCGACGGCGGCGGTCTCTTCATCGGCCGGCTTCGGCGGGTGCGGCTTGTGGGGTGCGGTTTTACTGTCGTGGTGCTGCGGGTCAGGCATGGTCCCCTCCTTCGGCGCGGGAAGCGGCCGGCTGGTCCGGCCCGTCGCGGTGGTCTGCGGTGTCGGCGCCCGGCGCGTCTGCGCCGGAAGGCGTGTGGCCGGGGTGAGTGTGGGCGGAGCGCGGCTGACCGGGGTGCACGTGTTCCGACAGGGCCTCCTCCGGGGAGAGCCCCGCCATCATGAGGCCAAGGACGTCCCGTCCCGTACCCGCCGGAACAATCCCCACGAGCTTGCCCTTGTAGAGCACGGCGATCCTGTCGGCGAGCTCCATCACCTCGTCGAGTTCGGTGGAGATGATCATGACAGGTGTGCCGTTGTCACGCTCGGCCACGATGCGCCGGTGCAGGAACTCGATCGAGCCGACGTCGACGCCGCGGGTGGGCTGCGAGGCAATGAAGAGCCGCAGCGGCCTGGAGAGTTCCCGCGCCATGACCACCTTCTGCTGGTTGCCGCCGGAGAGGGTTCCGGCGGCTGCGGAGGCGGAGGGCGTGCGGACGTCGAACTCCCCGATCCGGGAACTGGCGTTCTCCATGATCCTGGCCGGACTCATGCTGATCCCCCTCGCGAAGGGAGCCTTGTCGTAGAGGTCGAGCACCAGGTTCTCCGCCACCGAGAACGTCCCCACAAGGCCGTCCACTTTGCGGTCCTCGGGAACGAAACCGACGCCGGCGTGCAGCACTTCCTTGACGCTGCGGCCCAGCAGTTCTTTTCCGTCCAGTTTGATGGAGCCGCTGACACGCTCCTGCAGGCCGAGAATGGCCTCGGTGAGCTCGGTCTGGCCGTTGCCCTGCACGCCGGCCACCGCGAGGATCTCGCCGCGGGCGATGCTGAAGCTGATCCCGTCCACGGTGTGGTGCCCGTTCGGTGCGATGACTGTGAGGTCCCGGACCTCGAACGTGGTTTCCTGGGGTTTGGCGGGCGCCTTGTCCAGGGTCAGGCTCACCGCCCGGCCCACCATCATGGACGCCAGTTCGGTGGTCGAGGCGCCGGGATGGGCGCTCCCCACCACCTTGCCCCGGCGGATCACCGTGATGGTGTCGGAGACGGCCTTAACCTCCCGCAGCTTATGCGAGATGAACACGATTGAAGTGCCGCCCGCCTTGAGCTGGCGCATGATGTCCAGCAGCTCATCCGTTTCCTGCGGCGTCAGCACTGCCGTCGGCTCATCCAGGATCAGCACCCGGGCGTCCCGCACCAGTGCCTTGATGATTTCCACCCTCTGCTGCACCCCCACGGGGAGGTCCTCGACGAGGGCGTCGGGGTCGACATCGAACCCGTATTTATCGGACATCTCTTTGATCTTGCGGCGGGTGTCATCGAGGTCAAGGAAGCCGCCCGCTTTGGTCGACTCAGCCCCCAGCGCGACGTTCTCCGCGACGGTGAACACCGGTACCAGCATGAAGTGCTGGTGAACCATGCCGATCCCCGCAGCCATGGCCTCGCCCGGCCCACGGAAGCTCACCGGCTGGTCATCGATGAGAATCTCGCCCTCGGTGGGCTCGTAAAGTCCATAGAGGACGTTCATCAGGGTGGACTTCCCGGCGCCGTTTTCGCCAAGCAGGCAATGGATTTGTCCGGGTTCAACAACCACGTCTATGTGATCATTGGCGAGCAGGGAGCCGAAGCGCTTGGTGATCCCCTTGAGTTCAAGTTTCAAAGCTCTGACCAATCTCGAAGCGTCCGGCAGCGATAGCCGGACGGGATATGCGGCTGCAGGATCAGCCTAGTGCCTGCAGCCATGGGATGAGCTGACTGGCCCATCGAAAGAATCGGCCCCAACTGAATGCGGCCAACGAAAAGCGCCACCTCCCGTGCAGTCGGGTGACCATCCGGGCGGTGGCGCTTTGCGGAGGAACTAGGCCTTGGGGCTCGCTGCGGACTCGACCTTCAGCTTGCCGTCAACGATGTCCTTCTTGATCTGGTCCAGCTCGGATTTCAGCTCTGACGGAACAGCGGAATCGAAGTCGTGAAACGGTGCCAGCTGGACGCCGTCGTTGGCGAGGGTGCCAACGTACGGGTCGCTGGTGAACTTGCCGTCCTTGTCCTCCCTGACCACGGTCTCAACAGCAGCGCCCATCTGCTTCATGACAGAGGAGAGCATGATGTCCTTGTAGTCCGGGGCGGTGAGGAACCCGTCCGAGTCGACCCAGATCAGCTTGACGTCCTTGCCTGCGGCCTTGGCTTCCTTCAGCGCAGCACCGGCCCCCTTGCCCACCGGACCGGCCACGGGCATCACGATGTCCGCGCCCTGGTCGAGGAAGTTCTGGGTGAGCTGCTTGCCCTTGTCCTGCTTTTCGAAGTCGCCGGTGAAGCTGCCGTCCTGCTTGGCCTTGTCCCAGCCGAGGAGCTTGACGTTCTTGCCCTTCTTCTCGTTGTAGTACTTCACGCCGTCCGCGTAGCCGTCCATGAAAATCGTGACGGTGGGGATCTTGATGCCGCCGAACGTGGCCACCGCGCCGGTCTTCGTGCTGCCGGCGGCGAGGTAGCCGGCCAGGAATGCGGCCTGTGCGGTGTCGTAGATGATCGGCTTGACGTTGGCTATCGGCTTGGGATAGCCAAAGTCGATGATGGCGAAGTGCTTGTCCGGGTTGGCTTCGGCCTGTTTCTTGGTCGCGTCGCCGAGGAGGAATCCCACGGTGACGGTCAGGTTGCAGCCGGCGGTGACCATGGCACGAAGGTTCGGTTCGAAGTCGTTGTTGGTCTGCGACTCCACCTGGTTGACCTTGATGCCAAGGTCCTTCTCCGCCTTCTTCAGGCCCTCATAGGAGGACTGGTTGAACGACTGGTCATCGAAACCGCCGGAGTCGGACACAATACAGCCCGTGTAGTCGCTTGCCGTTGCGGTGGGGCTGCCGGCTTCGGGTGCCGGGCCGCAGCCGGTCAGGATCAGGGCCGCTGCCCCCACGGAAGCCACACCGGCCACTGAACCGCGCTTGATGTTTGCAAGCATTGCCTTCTTCAAATTTCCTCCAGAAAGAAAGAGCGGGGCGCCACGATGGAGATTCAATGAGTGTCCGTTTCTAATGCTCCGCCGAAATTCTGTTTTCACTGATGGTTTCGCAGCACTGCGCCGAAGCGCACTTATGAGCCCACTGTAGTGTTCTGCGCCACATCCGGATAACCACTTCCGCAGCGGAAGGCAGAGATTGTTGAGAACCTGTTACCTGCGAGTAGCTCCGCCCCTCCATGCCCGGCACGAACGTACAGTTGTGGCCCCGGGGAAGCGTTTCCCAGGGCCACAAGTGTACGTTCGCGCTCAGTCCGCGGGACTGTTGTGAAGCTAGAGCCGGACCAGCATCTTTCCGGTGTTCCCGCCGTCGAGCATGTCCATGAAGGCCTGCGGCGCGTTCTCCAGCCCGTCAACCACGGTCTCGTCGTACCGGACCGTGCCGTCGGCCAGCCAGCCCGCCATCGTTTCGGCGAATTCGGCGGCGTGCTGGCGCTGGCCGCCCACCAGGAACCCGCGCAGCGTGAGCTGCTTGCCGATGGCTATGGCGAGGTTGCGCGGCGCGGCGGGAGGCTCCGTCGCGTTGTACTGGGCGATGGCACCGCACATGGCCACCCGACCGCCCGCGTTCAGGACGGACAGCGCAGCTTCGAGATGGTCGCCGCCGACGTTGTCGAAGTACACGTCAATGCCGTTGCTGCCTGCGGCGGCCTTGAGCTGGTCCAGGACCGGGGCGTCGCGGTAGTTGAACGCCGCATCGAAGCCCAGGTCCAGCAGGCGTGCGACTTTCTCCGGCGTGCCCGCGCTGCCGATGACGCGTGAGGCGCCCATGGCTTTGGCGATCTGCCCCACGAGGGAGCCCACGGCGCCGGCCGCGCCGGAGACGAACACGGCGTCCCCGGGCTTGAACTCCGCGACCTTCAGCAGCCCGGCAAACGCGGTGAGTCCGGTCATGCCCAGCGCACCCAGGAACGCTGAGGCCGGGGCGAGGTTGGTGTCCACGGCGGTTGTCTTCTCAGCGTCCACCACCGCATGCGCGCGCCAGCCAAGCTGATGTACGACGACGTCCCCCACCTTGCGCTGTTCGGAACGGGACGCGATCACCTCACCCACGGCGCCGCCGTCGAGCGCTTTGTCCAGCGCGAATGGCGCCGAATAGGACTTGGCGTCGTTCATCCGGCCGCGCATGTAGGGGTCCACGGAGATGAACAGGTTCCGGACCAGGACCTGGCCCTCATTGAGCGCCGGGATTCCGGTCTCGGCGAGCCTGAAGTTTTCCGCCACCGGCCGCCCCGTGGGGCGCGATGCCAGCTGGATCTCGCGCGTCGTGACGGGCAACGCCGTTGCTGCGCCGGCGCTCACGCTGCGAACTCCACGAGCGTCAGGGCCACATCCATGTTGCCGCGCGTCACGTTGGAGTACGGGCAGATGCTGTGCGCCTTGGCCATGAGCCTTTCGGCGGTGTCCCGGTCGAGTGCGGGGAGGGCTATCTCCAGCTCGGCGGCCAGCCCGTAGCCGTCGCGGTCCTCGAGGGCGCCAAAGTGGATCTTGGCCGCGACGGCAGAGTCGGTAAGGTCCGCCCGGGCCTGCCGGCCGACCACGCGGAGGGCGGAGTGGAAGCAGGCCGCATAGCCGGCCGCGAACAGCTGCTCGGGGTTGGTGCCCTGGCCGCTGCCGCCCAGCTCCACCGGGCTGGCGAGGGTGACGTCGAGCTTGCCGTCCCGGGTCCGCGCGGAGCCGTCGCGCCCTTCGCCGGAAGCGAGGGCCTCGGCTGTGTAGAGAGTCTTCAAAGGGTTTCCTTCTTTTGGGGAGGTTTAGAGCGAATCGTGCAGGGCTGCGGTGAGCTTGCCGAGGGTTTCGCGCAGCTGGTCAAGTTCTTTGGGGCTCAGGCCCGCCGCTGCCGCCAGGTGCTGGGGGACGCCGGACGCCTTGCTGCTCAGGCCCTTGCCGGCGTCGGTCAGGTGCACGGCCACCCGCCGCTCGTCCTCGGCCGAGCGGCGGCGCTCCACGAGGCCCAGCGCCTCGAGCCGCTTGAGCAGCGGCGAGAGGGTCCCGGAGTCGAGCCCGAGCTCCTCCCCCAGTTCACGCACGCCGCGGGGTTCGTTTTCCCAGAGCACCAGCATGACGAGGTACTGCGGGTACGTCAGGCCGAGCTCCTCGAGGAGCGGCCGGTACACAGCGGTGGCGGCACGCGAGGCGGAATACAGGGCAAAGCACACCTGGCGGTCCAGGCGGGGAGCATCGGGCATGCCTTAAAGGTAGCGGCCAATTCAATTGTGCACAACTTACGCCCCGAAAGAAGAGCGCGAACTGGCAGGTAATGCCTTCAAAAGTGGAATTTGAGGGCATTTGCTGCCAGTTCGCGCGCCAGGGGACGGGGCTGAAGTGTACGTTCGTGCTGCGGGGTGGGGGGTACGCTCGCGCTGCGCAGGTCGCGGCGACTGGAGGCTAGAGGTCGCGGATGGTGCGGAGCGCTGCGGCGGTGAGGACCTGGATGCCGTAGCCAAGGGCCCGCTCGTCCAGGATGTAGTCTCCGCGGTGCAGGTCGTACTCCTCGCCGCCGGGGGTCTTGGTGCCCAGGCGCATCATGGCGCCCGGCAGCTCTGCCAAGAACCAGGCGAAGTCCTCCCCGCCCATGGACTGCGGCGTGAGCACCACCGAACTCTCACCGATTTCGGCACGGGCCGCGGCCTCGATCAGCGCTGTCTCGTGCTCGGAGTTCACCACCGGAGGAACACCGCGGGTGTGCTCCAAACGCACGTCCACACCGTAGGGCGCGGCCACCTGGTGCACCACCTCATCCAGCAGTTCGCCGGCGCTGTGCCATGCGTCGCGGTCCAGGCAGCGCATGGTCCCTGCCATATATCCGGTGCCGGGGATGGCGTTCGGCGCAGAGCCTGCGGAGATGTGCCCCCACACCACGGACACGCCGCTGCGGACATCCACGCGGCGGGACAGGACGGCCGGCACGTTCACGGCAATCTGGGCCAGCGCGAAAACAAGGTCCTCGGTCAGGTGCGGGCGTGAGGTGTGGCCGCCGCGCCCGGACAGTTCAATCCTGATGGTGTCCGATGCCGACGTGATGGCGCCGATACGGGTACCGATCTTGCCCACTTCGATGCGGGGGTCGCAGTGCAGGGCCAGGATGCGGGGCACGCCCTCCAGCACGCCCTGCTCGATGCACGAGTGTGCACCGCCCGGCATGGTTTCCTCGGCCGGCTGGAAGATGATGCGCACGGATCCGCCCAGCGGGGACTCCTGGTGCATGCGGTGCAGCACCAGGGCGATGCCCAGCATGGTGGTGGTGTGCACGTCGTGGCCGCAGGCGTGGGTGACGCCGTGGTTCTTCGAGGCGAACGGCAGTCCGGTTTCCTCGATGATCGGCAGGGCGTCGATGTCACCGCGCAGCGCCGTGGCGATCGGGCCCTCGCCGATGTCCACCGTCAGGCCGGTGCCCTCCAGGCGGCGCGGCTGGAGGCCGGCAGCCTCGAGCCGCTCTGCCAGCTTGTCCGTCGTCCGGAATTCCCTGAAGGACAGTTCGGGGTGCGCATGCAGGTCACGGCGAAAATCGATTAGTTCCGGCAGCAGGGGTTCGAGCCACGGCCCCACCAGTGCGGTGGGCTCAGCTTCAGTAGTGTAATTGCGCACACCTCAACTGTAGCGATGCAGGAAAAATTAGCGGCATCGCCTTCTCCGCGTTACGTGTCCGACGGCCGCGGTTCACGAGCAGGCCGGAACGCCCCCGGCTAGAGAACGTCGGTGTCGCCGCTGGCCTTCAGCGCATCCACGGCCTGCTTGACCCGCTGGGAGTGCTGCTTGGTGGTCACCAGCAGCGCGTCCGGGGTGTCCACGATGACGACGTCCTTGATGCCGATCAGCGCGATGACGCGCTTGGTGTCCGAGACCACCACGCCGCTGGCGTTTTCGGTGAAGACGCGGGCGCCCTCGCCAAGGACGGTCACCTCGTCCACTTCCTTGGCGCTGTTCAGCCGGCCCACCGAGGCGAAGTCACCGACGTCGTCCCAGCGGAAGGATCCGGGTACGACGGCGACGTCCCCGGCTGCCGCTGCAGGCTCGGCGACTGCGTAGTCAATGGCAATCTTGGGCAGGGTGGGCCAGATGCGCGCGGTGACTTCGTCACGCCGCGGGGTGTCCCAGGCCTGAGCGATTTCCTGCAAGCCGTTGAAGAGTTCGGGCTGGTTCGCTTCCAGGTGCTTGAGCATGAGCGAAACGGGCGCCACGAACATGCCGGCGTTCCAGACGTAGTCGCCGCTGTCGACGTACTGCTGGGCAACGTCCTCGTCCGGCTTCTCCACGAACTCCATCACGGCCTGGGCGCTGGGGGCTCCCGGAATGCGCAGCGAGTTTCCGGACCGGATGTAACCAAAGCCCGTGGAGGGGTGGGTCGGCTTGATGCCGATGGTCACGATCTTGCCCGCCGCAGCGGTGTGGATGGCTTCCCGGACGGTGTCCTGGAAGAGCTCGTCGGGGCTGATCACATGGTCTGCCGCGAAGGAGCCCATGATGACGTCGGGATCGCGCTGGTGCAGGATGGCTGCGGCCAGGCCGATGGCGGCGCCGGAGTCCTTGGGCTCGCTCTCCAGCACGAGGTCGGCGTCTTCCACCTCGGGGAGCTGGCTGCACACGGCATTGCGGTGTGCCACACCGGTGACCACGAGGACCCGGTTGCCGGCCAGCGGTTCCAGGCGGTCGTAGGTGGCACGCAGGAGCGTGCTGCCGGACCCCGTCAGGTCGTGAAGGAACTTGGGAGCTGCTGCACGCGACAGAGGCCAGAGGCGGGTCCCCACACCGCCTGCAGGAATCACAGCAATAAAACGGCTGAGCGGTGAATCCTGGCTTGTCACTTTGTCGTTACTCATCAGGGCCTACTTTAGCCGACGCGCCTCAGGGCGGCCTTTCGGCTGCCGGCAGGATGCGGATAGGGTGGCAACAGATGTGGTGTTTGTCTCAAAAAAGCCGAAAATCCGTACAGTACGTGGCGGGCAAGGAACACCTGAATTGAATAAGCTGTAAGCGAAGCCTAGATTTAGGCCTGAGCTACGAGTGCTCTCGCAGCAGGCGTTTCCCCCGGCGTGGATCCCGCGCCAGCGCCGCTGTGTTCAGGGAGGTTTATTCAGTGCCGACGAAACCAGCTGGCACCTTGTACCGCGGCCGTGAAGGCATGTGGTCCTGGGTTGGACACCGCATTACAGGTGTAGTGATCTTTTTCTTCTTGTTGGTCCATGTGCTTGACACCTCACTGGTGAGGGTGTCGCCGGAGGCCTACACCGCCGTAATCGGTGCCTACAAGAACCCGCTGATGGCCCTGGGTGAAACGGGCCTCGTCGCAGCGATCGTGTTCCACGCCTTCAACGGCCTGCGGATCATCGCCGTCGACTTCTGGAAGAAGGGCGCCAAGTACCAGCGCCAGATGCTTTGGGTAGTGCTGGGCCTGTGGGTCGTCACCATGGTCGCCTTCGCCATCCGCCACCTGTCCCTCGCGCTCGGAGGTCACTAAGCCATGTCTGCAACTGAGATCCAGTCCCCTCGCAGCGGGCAGATCAGCGGCAAGCCCGAGTCCGGCCGGATCGCCCCGAAGTACCGCCGCAACGGCAACTCGCGCGGCAACTTCGAAATGCTGGCCTGGCTGTTCATGCGCCTCTCCGGCGTGGTCCTAGTCGTCCTGATCTTCGGCCACCTCATCGTTAACCTCCTGGTGGGCGAGGGCATCCACGCCATCGACTTCGGCTTTGTTGCCGGCAAGTGGGCAGATCCGTTCTGGCAGTTCTGGGACCTGGCCATGCTGTGGCTGGCCATGCTGCACGGCACCAACGGCGTGCGCACCATCATCAACGACTACGCCGAGAAGGACTCCACCCGTTTCTGGCTCAAGATGGTCCTCTACGCAGCCTCCGCCGTCATCATCATCCTCGGCACCCTGGTGATCTTCACCTTCAACCCGTGCCCCGTGGTGGACGGCGTCCAGCTGCCCGGCGGCTTCTGCCCCGCGTAGCATCCCGTGGCGGCCCGCCATCGATTGGCGGGCCGCAATTTTGTGCGGAGACGGCTTCAGACCGCCCGCTGTTTATTGCGAATTTTGAGAGAAAGAGCGTCTGGTATGCAGGTCCATAAGTACGACGTCGTCATCGTCGGTGCCGGTGGCGCCGGGATGCGCGCCGCGATCGAGTCCGGTCAGCGTGCGCGAACAGCAGTACTGACCAAGCTCTACCCCACCCGCTCCCACACGGGTGCGGCGCAGGGCGGCATGTGTGCAGCCCTGGCCAATGTCGAGGAAGACAACTGGGAATGGCACACCTTCGACACCATTAAGGGCGGCGACTACCTGGTTGACCAGGACGCCGCCGAGGTCATGGCCAAGGAAGCCATTGACGCGGTGCTGGACCTCGAGAAGATGGGCCTGCCGTTCAACCGCACGCCCGAGGGCCGCATCGACCAGCGCCGCTTCGGCGGCCACACCCGTGACCACGGCAAGGCTCCGGTGCGCCGCGCCTGCTACGCCGCCGACCGCACGGGCCACATGATCCTCCAGACCCTGTACCAAAACTGCGTCAAGCACAACGTTGAGTTCTACAACGAGTACTACGTCCTGGACCTGCTGACGGTCGAGGAAGACGCCGTGCGCGAGGACGGCACGCCGTACAAGCAGAAGCGCGTTGCCGGCGTCGTGTCCTACGACCTCGCCTCCGGCGAGCTGCACGTCTTCCAGGCCAAGTCCGTGGTGTTCGCCTCCGGCGGCGCCGGCAAGGTCTTCAAGACCACCTCCAACGCGCACACCCTGACCGGTGACGGCATGGGCATCGCATTCCGCCGGGGCATCCCCCTGGAGGACATGGAGTTCTTCCAGTTCCACCCGACCGGCCTTGCCGGCCTGGGCATCCTGCTGTCCGAGGCCGCCCGCGGTGAAGGCGCCATCCTGCGCAACTCCGAGGGTGAGCGCTTCATGGAGCGCTACGCCCCGACCATCAAGGACCTGGCGCCGCGTGACATCGTGGCCCGCTCCATGGCCAACGAGGTCCGCGAAGGCCGCGGCTGCGGTCCGAACAAGGATTACGTGCTCCTTGACCTGACGCACCTCGAGCCGGCGCACATCGACGCGAAGCTGCCCGACATCACCGAGTTCGCCCGCACCTACCTCGGCGTGGAGCCCTACACGGAGCCTGTCCCCGTCTTCCCGACGGCCCACTACGCCATGGGCGGCATCCCGACGAACATCGCCACCGAAGTCCTGCAGGACAACGACACCGTGGTTCCCGGCCTGTTCGCCGCCGGTGAGGTGGCCTGCGTTTCCGTGCACGGCTCCAACCGCCTTGGCACCAACTCCCTGCTGGACATCAACGTGTTCGGCAAGCGCGCCGGCGTTGCCGCCGCCGAGTACGCCAAGACCGCTGATTTCGTGGAGCTCCCGGAGAACCCGGAAGCCTTCACCACCCAGCTGCTGGATGTTGCCCGCAACGCCAACGGCACCGAAAAGGTCTCCGCGATCCGCAAGGAACTGCAGGACACCATGGACGCCAACATGCAGGTGTTCCGCACGGCGGACACGCTCAACCAGGTCCTCAAGGACATCGAGTCCTTCGAAGAGCGGTACACGCGCATCAACGTCCAGGACAAGGGCAAGCGGTTCAACCTTGACCTGCTGGAGGCCGTCGAGCTCGGGTTCCTGCTGGAACTGGCACGGGTCATGACGGTTGCTGCCCTGCACCGTGAGGAATCCCGCGGCGGCCACTTCCGCGAGGACTTCCCGGACCGCGACGACGAAAAATTCATGAAGCACTCCATGGCGTACAAAGAAGACCACGCACCGGCCGACGGTTCCGCGGAGGAGGCAATCGCCGGTGTCCGGCTTGCCACCAAGCCGGTTGTCTTTACGCGCTACGAGCCGATGGTGAGGAAGTACTAATATGTCCGCTGAACTTGCTGAGCCAGCCTCCAAGATCGAACTTCCCGCCGGTGTTGGCGGCGGCGGGGAAATCCCGACGTTCGACATCACCCTGCGCGTGCGCCGCTACGACCCCGAAGCGTCCGCCGAAGCCCGCTGGGACGACTTCAAGCTGACCATGTACGGCACGGACCGTGTGCTGGACGCACTGCACAAGGTCAAGTGGGACGTGGACGGCAGCCTGTCCTTCCGCCGCTCCTGCGCCCACGGCGTCTGCGGTTCCGATGCCATGCGCATCAACGGCCGCAACCGCCTCGCCTGCAAGACCCTGCTGAAGGACCTGGACACGTCCAAGCCCATCACCGTTGAACCCATCAAGGGCCTGCCGGTGGAGAAGGACCTGATCGTGGACATGGAACCCTTCTTCCAGTCCTTCCGCGAGGTCATGCCGTTCCTTATCAACAAGGGCCACGAGCCCACCAAGGAACGCCTGCAGTCCGCCGAGGACCGGGAGCGCTTCGACGACACCACCAAGTGCATCCTGTGCGCCGCGTGCACGTCATCCTGCCCCGTGTTCTGGACCGACGGCCAGTACTTCGGCCCGGCAGCGATCGTGAACGCCCACCGCTTCATCTTCGACTCCCGTGACGACGCCGGCGACATGCGCCTGGAGATCCTCAACGACAAGGAAGGCGTGTGGCGATGCCGCACCACCTTCAACTGCTCCGAGGCATGCCCCCGCGGCATCCAGGTCACGCAGGCCATCGCAGAGGTCAAGCAGGCCATCCTGGCCCGCAAGATCTGAGCCCGCTGATTTAGCGGACCCAAAGAGTACGACGGCGTCGCTCACCACGTGCGGAAAACGTACGGTGAGCGGCGCCGTCGTTGCATTACGAATAGGAAGAAAACAGATGCACCGCTCCGAGAAGGTGTCCTTCGAAGGCACCACCGGCGAACTGCTCTCCGGCATCCTCGACGTGCCGGAAGGCCCCGTGAAGGGCTGGGGCGTCTTTTCGCACGGCTTCACGCTGGGCAAGGACAGCCCCGCGGCATCCCGGATGTGCAAGGCGCTGGCGGACAACGGGATCGGCATGCTCCGCTTCGACAACGTGGGCCTTGGCGGCTCCGCAGGGCAGTGGTCCGCGGGGTCCTTCAGCCACAAGGTGGCGGACACGGTCCGGGCCGCCGAGTTCATGCGGGCCGGGGGCCGGGCGATTTCCCTGCTGGTGGGGCATTCCTTCGGCGGCGCGGCCGTCCTCGCGGCTGCGTCCGAAATCCCTGAGGTCGATGCCGTTGCCACCGTTGGCGCGCCCTTCTCCCCCAAGCACGTGGCGCACGTCTTCGACGCTGCCCTGGACAAGATCCTCAGCGAAGGCAGCGCGGAGGTGGACCTGGGCGGCAAGCGTGTGGAAATCCGCCGGCATTTCGTCGAGGACCTGGAGAACGCCGACCTCACGGACTGCATCCGGCGGCTGCACAAGCCCCTCATGGTGCTGCACTCCCCCACAGACAACACCGTGGGCATCGAGAACGCCAGCACCATCTTCCAGACCGCCCGCCACCCGCGGAACTTCGTCTCGCTGGAGGGCAGCGACCACCTGCTGACCGGCAAGGGCCAGGCGGCGCGGGCGGCAAAGATTATCGCGGCCTGGGCCGACCAGTACCTCGACGCCGGACACTGAGACCCACCGGCCGCGGGTGCTCGGCCGGGTGGTGCCGTTCCACCGGCGTCTTCCCGGGCTGCACCTGCCGTGCGCCCCAGCCGGTGGTTTTGGCTGCCGGAGCGGCCTTCAGGTCCCCTTCGCGGATGGCCGCCCAGGACGCGGACACGAGGTAGACCTGGCTGACCAGGTTGAACCAGATCAGCAGCCCGATGATGATGGCGAACGAGGCAAGGATGGGGTTTCGGCCGGCGCCGGCGAGCAGTTCCGTGCTGAAGACCTGCAGGACCGTGGTGCCCACTCCCGCCAGGATGGTTCCCTCCAGCATGGCCTGGCGGGAGAGTTTGAGGCCGCCGGCCAGCCGGAACATGATGAGCGCCGTGACCCAGTTCAGGAGCAACGGCACGGCGATCTTGATCAGCGCCGCCACGGGCCCCGCCACGGCCGGGTCCAGGCGGAGCTGCTCCATGACCCATCCGGCGGCGGTTCCGAACACGAGCGACGCACCGGAGCTGATGACCAGGGCGACGCCGAGCAGCAGCAGCGTTCCGGCGTCGTGCAGTTTGAGGATCACGGGGTTGAGCTTGAGCGGGCCGAGCATCATCACGCCGCGCAGCCCCTCACGGAGCCCGGCGATCCAGCCCAGGGACGTGATGACGGTGACCACGGCGGCGATGACGGCAGTCCAGCCGAGACCGTCGGGATTCAGGAGGTCCTTGGGGTCCACCAGCCCGTCACCGCCGTCGACCTTCAGCAGGCCCGGAGCGCTTTCGGCCACGCTGGCAACAATCCGGTCCAGCAGCGCCGGCTGGCCGCGGAGCGCCAGCCCCGCAATGGAGAAACCGGTGGTCAGCAGGCCCGTGATGGAGAAGAACATGTTGAAGCCCGTGCCGGCGCTCATCAGCGGTCCGTGCTGCAGCGTGTAGTGCTGCCAGGTCCGCATCGGCCGGAAGGCGTTGAGCCGGGCCTGCAGCCACTGGGCCAGCGCCATGAGCTGCGGAAAAGCCCCCTGGCCGGAGCGGCGGGCCTTGCCCCACTCCACCTGCTTGCGGATGACCTGCAGCTTCAGCTGCGCCCGCTCAGTGGGGAGCGGTGGCTCCGTCGGCGTTTGTTGCTCGGAGGGCGTCCCGTTCGTCGTCTGGTTCGGTACCAAAGTCAAGCTCTTCCCGTAGCTGCCAAATACCGTCGGAGTCGTGCTCGTAAAGTCCCATGCTAACCACCGGGAAGGTTGCCCTGTAGTCTTTCAGCACCGTTTCGGCCTCATCGAGGCTTTCCGGTGCCACATCGTGGGCGATGGTCACATGGGGATGGTAGGCAAAGGGGAGCTCACGTTGCAGCGGCCCGGTCTGGAGCCTTTCGTGGAGGTCGACGCACTCCTGGAACCCTTCCTCCACGTTGATGAACACCACCGGGGAGACGGGCCGGAAAGACCCGGTTCCGCAGATGGTCACCATGAACGGCGCCTGCGTCCGTGCGACCTCCCGCACGTGGTCCCGGGCAGCTTCCCAGTCATGCGTGGGGGTGGTGGTCACCAGGGTGATGTGCGCCGGAATGACGGTGGCCATGGGGTCCCCGAAGGACGCCCGCCACCGCTGCAGTTCCTCGGCGATTTCAGGCGGGAAGCCCAGAATGACCCCAAGGCTCATTCCTTCGCTGACTCCGCTGTTGGCGGGCTTTGAGGCCGGCATCTCGCTAGCGGGCTCCGGCATATGGAAGGAAACCGGTCTTGGCGTAAACGTCCTCGAGGGTGGCCGAGGCGATTGCGCGGGCCTTGTCGGCACCGTGGGCCAGCAGCCGGTCCAGCTCTGCCGGGTCCGCGAGGAGTTCGTTGGCACGGTTGCGGATGGGGGTCAGGTGCTCGGTGACCACCTCGGCGAGGTCCACCTTCAGGTGGCCGTACATCTTGCCTTCGTAGGCCTTGACCAGCTGCTCCACGGTCTGCCCGGTGATGGCCGAGTAGATGGTGAGCAGGTTGGACACGCCGGGCTTGGTTTCGCGGTCGAACCGGATCTCCGTCTCGGCGTCGGTCACGGCGGACTTGATCCGCTTGGCGGTGACCTTCGGCTCGTCCAGCAGGTTGATCAGGCCATTGGGAGACTCCGCCGACTTGGACATCTTGGCGGTGGGAAGCTGCAGGTCATAGATCTTCGCCGATTCCTTCTGGATGAAGGGCTCCGGAACAGTGAAGGTCTTGCCAAAGCGGGTGTTGAACCGGGTGGCGAGGTCGCGGCTGAGCTCCACGTGCTGGCGCTGGTCCTCCCCCACCGGAACGCCCTGCGGCTGGTAGAGCAGGATGTCCGCGGCCTGGAGGATCGGGTAGGTGAACAGGCCGACGCTGGCGGAGTCCGAGCCCTGCCGGAGCGACTTGTCCTTGAACTGGGTCATGCGGGAGGCCTCGCCGAACCCGGTGATGCAGTTCAGGACCCAGGCCAGCTGGGCGTGTTCGGGCACCTGGGACTGGACGAACAGGGTGCATTTGTCCACATCCACGCCGCCGGCGATGTACTGGGCCGCCGTGACGCGCGTGCGGCGTGCGAGCTCCGCCGGGTCCTGGGGAACGGTGATCGCGTGCAGGTCCGGGATGAAGAAGATGGCGTCGTACTCATCCTGCATCCGGACCCAGTTCACCAGGGCACCGATGTAGTTGCCGAGGTGCAGGGAGTCGGCGGACGGCTGCATCCCGGACAGGATGCGGTGCCGGATCCCGGCTGCCGGCTGGGTGCCGTTGGCTGCCGCGGGCTGGGCAGCTGCGGTGTCAGTCGCGGTGGAAGTGGAAGTCATTCGTCAAAGCCTTAGGAACTAGAGCCGGTAGTCCACTACCAGCGGGGCATGGTCAGAGAAGCGGGTGTCCCACGACGGCGCCCGGTCCACGACGGCCTGCACTGCGGCGGCCGCCAGGGCGGGGGTGGCCAGGTGGTAGTCGATGCGCCAGCCGGTATCGTTGTCGAACGCCTGGCCGCGCTGCGACCACCAGGTGTAGGGGCCGTTGACGTTACCCGCCAGGCCCCTGTGAACATCCTTCCAGCCGATCTCCTCGCCGAAGAAGCGGTCAAAGTAGGCACGCTCCTCCGGAAGGAAGCCGGCACGCTTGACGTTGCCCTTCCAGTTCTTGATGTCCAGCTCGGTGTGGCCGACGTTCAGGTCACCGGTGACCAGGGCATGGTCGCTGTGCTTGGTGAGCTCGGGCAGGCGCGTGCTCATGACATCCAGGAAGCGGTATTTGTCCTCCTGCTTGGGGGTGCCGGCCTCGCCGGAGTGCACGTAGGCGCTCACGACGGTCAGCTGGGAGGCGTTGCCTTCGGCGTCGCGGACGCGGAAGTCCGCCTCCACCCAGCGGCCGGCCGCGGCGAAATAGTCGTCGCCGATGTGGTCACGGGTGACCAGGGGCTCCTCGCGGGAGGCGATGGCGACGCCGGCGCGGCCTTTGGCCTCGGCTTCGGCGTGCAGGATGTGCCACCCCTCACCGATGAGCTGGCGGACGATGGCGTCCGGGGCCCGGACTTCCTGCAGGGTGAGGATGTCCACTTCGCGGGTCGCCAGCCACTCGGCCATGCCTTTTTTGTAGGCTGCGCGGAGGCCGTTGACGTTGACTGTTGCGATGCGAAGGTGGTCCTTCTTCAATGCCGAGCTCACCCGTTCCACTCTAGTCGATGATGGTTCCGGTTACGGGCTCGCCGGAGCCGCCGGACGACTTGATCATGTCACGGGCGTTGGTGGCGGTAATTTCGATGGTCTCGAGGGCCCGGCGGATGGTGTCCTGGTCCGCTGCGGCGCCTTTGGCGCGCTCCTGCTCCACCACGCGCACCTGCACCTGCACGATCTTGAAGGAGTGGTCGAGCTTCATGTCGCGGAGTTCCTCCGCCTCGCTGCGCTCCTGGACCAGGCGGGTTCCGCCGTGATCTGCCGAAACGGTGGAGGGGGCACGGCCGGTGGCGGCGTTGAACGCGTTGTGCGCCTCGTTGATCTTCGCCCCGGCCTTCTTGGCCGCCCGCTGGATGCTGAAGACCACGAAGGAGGCGAGCGCCAGCCAGAACAGCGCGATGACGGCCACGACCCAGCCGACGACGTCGTTCTGGTTGGCCGCGAAGATCACTGCCACCAGGAAGGCGGTGATCAGGACCAGCAGGCCCGGGCCGCTGATGCGGAACAGGGAGAAGCCGCCCCGGCCGGGGGTGGATGAAGACTTGGAGCTGCCCAGAGATTGCATGCAGCTATTCTCTCAAATCCCCGGAGCGCCCCAGGACGCTTCCACCGGCGGCGAACACCTGTCAGCGAACAACCCCCGGCACCCCTCCCGTGAACTCCGGCGGGGAACCTACTTGAGGAACAGGCTGCGCAGCCTGCCGGTGGTGAGCATGAGGCCCAGCACGATCATCACGAGGTAGTAGCCCACGTGGATGGCCGTCGCCGGGGTGAAGGAGGCGGCGCTGATCTGGCGCAGCAGCTCCACCCCGTGCCACAGGGGCATGGCCTGGATGAGCCACTGGATGTACTGCGGGTAGACGCTCAGCGGGTAGAACGTGGCGCTGAACAGGAACATCGGCAGCATGATGAAGTTCACCCAGTCCATTTGCTGGAAGGTCTTCATGAAGCTGGTGATGCCCATGCCGAAGCTCGCGAACCCGAACGCAATCAGCACCGAGGCCGGAATCATCAGCAGCGCCCACGGCGTGGTGATCAGGCCCATCACGCCCATGACCGCCGTGAACCCGGTGGCGTATAGCAGGCCGCGCAGCAGCGCCAGGAAGATCTCCCCGATGGCCACGTCCAGGGGTCCGAGCGAGGTGTACAGCATGCCCTGGTAGAGCCGGGCGAAGTTCATCTTGAAGAAGACGTTCCAGGTGGAGTCGTAGACCGCGCCGTTCATGGCCGACACCGCCAGGAGCGCGGGCGCGATGTACGCCGCGTAGCTGATCTCCTGCCCGCCCGGCCCGGTGACGGAACCCACCACGGCACCCATCCCGACGCCCATGGAAATCAGGAACAGCACCGGCTCGAAGAACCCGGACAGCATGACCAGCCAGTTGCTGCTCTTGGTGGCCATCAGCCCGCGCCCGATCACTGCCCGGGCGTTGCGTGAATAGAGCGGGCCGAAGCGCCGGTTCCGGGCTTCCTCCGTGACGGCGTGGCCCTGCGTCAGGACTGTCACTGTCCCATCCTCCTGACGAACTGCCGTTTGGTGAGGACCCACCCGAACCACGCCAGTCCCAGCAGGAATACGACGTGGATGATGGTCAGCACCGGGGACTCCCCGTAGCCGAAGGTCATCACCCGGCCCAGCTCCGTGCCGTGCCAGATCGGCGAGATCCAGCCGATCCACCGGACCAGCACGGGCAGCGTATCCAGCGGGAAAAACGTGCCGGAGAAGAGGAACAGCGGCATGACGATGAACCGCATCACCATGGCGAACTGGCCCTTGTCATCCTTGATGGATGCCGCGTAGGCCATGAGCGGCAGGCCGAACGAGAGCCCTGCCAGGGTCGCCACCAGCACCGAGCCCCAGCCCCAGCCGCTCGGCGAGGCACCGAACATGGCCACGATGGCGAAGTAGATGACAGACTGCAGCAGGAACCGCAGCGTGACGGCGATGATCTGCCCGGCCGCGATCTGCTCAGGGGTCAGCGGGGAGGCGTGCGGCCCGTAGTAGACCCGGCGCCATTTGAAGCCGTCCATCACGGGGAACGTGAACTCGTTGGCGGCGGTCATGACGGCGGCGGAGACCAGCAGGGCCGGCGCAATGAAGGCGATGTAGCTGACCCCGCCGAACGCTGCGGCGCTGCTGGTGTCCACCAGGGTGGCCAGGCCGACGCCCATCGCGAACAGGTACGCCGCCGGCTGGCCCACGCTGTACAGGAAGATGGACCAGCCGTAGCCCTTCATGACGCGCAGGACCTGTTCGGCGTAGTAGAAGGCGCCCCAGCGCCGCGCTTTGGCGGCCGACACCCCGGGAGGGTGGGCGCGCAAGGTGCGTCCCGCCGTCGGACTTTCCGGTGAGCCGGCGGTGACGGCGGCCGGCCCGGCGGAACGGCCCGGGGACGGCTCAGTCCGGGATGGCTCAGTCAATGAGGCTCCTGCCGGTCAGCCGGAGGAACACGTCCTCCAGCGAGGACCTGCGCACCAGCGAGGTCAGTGGCCGCAGCCCGCGCGCCGAGACGTCTTCCAGTGCCGCCTCGCCGTCGTTTGTGTAAATCAGCACCCGGTCCGGGAGTGTTTCCAGGCGTTCGCCGATGCCCTCGAGCTCGGACCCGATGCTGGCGTTGCGCTCCGATCCGAACCGCAGCTCCAGGACCTCCCGCGTGGAGTAGTCACGGATGAGCGACGCCGGAGAGCCCTCGGCCATGATCCGGCCCTTGTCCACCACGATCAGCCGGTCGCAGAGCTGCTCGGCCTCGTCCATGTAGTGGGTGGTGAGGATGAGCGTGACGCCCTGCTCCTTCAGCCGGAACAGCCGGTCCCACAGGATGTGCCGTGCCTGCGGGTCCAGGCCGGTGGTGGGCTCGTCCAGCAGCAGGATACGCGGCTCGTTGATGAGCGAACGGGCGATGGTGAGGCGCCGCTTCATGCCGCCGGACAGGGCGTCCACCTTTGACTTGGCCTTGTCCGTCAGCTGCGCGAACTCGAGGAGCTCGTCGGCCTTGGGCCTGAGGTAGCTCATGGGAAGGCCGAAGTAGCGGCCGTAAACCAGCAGGTTGTCCCGGACCTTGAGTTCCTCGTCCAGGTTGTCCTGCTGCGGCACAACACCCAGGTGTGCGCGGACCTCGGGACCGTTCTGCTCCGGGTCCAGCCCCATGATGGTCAGGTTCCCGGAGGTCCGCTGGGACACCCCGCCGATCATTTTCATGGTGGTGGACTTCCCCGCACCGTTGGGCCCGAGCAGCCCGAAGGACTCCCCCGCGGGAACGCTGAAGGAGATCCCGTCGACGGCGGTCACGTCGCCGTAGGTCTTGGTCAGGTTCTCGGCGGTGATCACGTACCGCGGCGCGGCGGGCACAGCAGTGCCATCATTTTCGGGCACAGGCTTCCTGGACGTTCCTTCGGCGGAATGGAGTTCGGGCACCCCATCACGCTAGTACGCGGCGTTAGCCAAAGGAATAGCTGAATCTCGAAAACCCTGAACGGCGGCAACGCGAGGTCACTTTCCGCCCAATCCGACGTCTCCATTCGGCGCCATCTGACCTCGCGTTGCGGTTGGCGTTACCGGCGGGTGCCGCGGGTGTCTCCCCGCAGGACCTCCAGCCGCTGGCGGTACTCGGTCTCGTCGATCTCGCCGCGTGCATAGCGCTCCCGCAGGACGCTTTCGCCGCCGCGGGCGGTGGCCCACTCGTGGTTCCGGCGCCACGTGCGCCGGAAGAAGAAGATCAGCAGGCCGATCACCAGGATCCAGAACAGCGGGAACAGCAGGAACCATGGGGAGAATCCTGCGCCCCAGGGGCCTGTACCCCAGGGACCGTGGACGGGATCGGTCAGCAGCTGCACGGTCTGGGCCGTGAAAGTGGTGGCTAGGGGTGTGGTCATGTCATGCTCCCAAATCTCGGTAAGGGCCGTCTTTCGGCTCTGCTTCGAGTCTGGCTTTCCGACGGCGGCGGGTCGTCCGGCGCCGGGAGTCACCTTGGATGCCCCGCATACTCCGTCGGGAGGCCCCCAGTGCGCTGCGGCCTCAGCCGGTCCAGCCGGGGCGGACGAGGCCTGACTCGTAGGCCAGCACCACCAGCTGGGCCCGGTCCCGGACCAGCAGCTTGGTCATGATGCGGGAGACGTGGGTCTTGGCCGTGAGCGGCGTGATCACCAGCCGCTCCGCGATCTCGGCGTTGTTCAGGCCCTCGCCCACGAGCTTCAGGACTTCCCGTTCGCGTTCGGTGATGTTCGCCAGGGATACCGGGGCATCCGTCGCCCGGGACTGCACCGCCAGCTGGGCCATGATGCGCCGGGTAACTGACGGCGAGAGCAGCGCGTCGCCGTCGTGGACCACGCGCACGGCGCGGAGCAGCTCCTCGGGTTCGGTGTCCTTCACCAGGAACCCCGCTGCCCCGGCCCGCACCGCCTCCGCAATGTATTCGTCCAGTTCGAAGGTGGTGAGGATGATGATGCGGGTGCCGGCGAGGCCGCGGTCAGCCATGATTTTCCGGGTGGCCTCCAGGCCGTCGGTGCCGGGCATCCGGATGTCCATGAGTACGACGTCGGGACGCTCCCGGGCGGCGAGCCGGACGGCGTCTCCTCCGGTGCCGCACTCAGCCACCACCTCCATGTCCGGTTCGGCATTCAGGAGGGCACGGAAGCCGGCCCGGATGAGGGTCTGGTCATCGGCGAGCAGGATGCGGATCATCGCGTCTCCCGTTCCGGAGCCGGCAAGGGCGCGGCCGGCGGCCCGGCTACCGGCATCACGGCACGGACGCGCCAGCCCGGCCGCAGCGGCGCAAGGTCCAGCGACCCGACGGAGAGCGAACCGCCCACGGCGGCCGCCCTCTCCCGCATCCCCGTCACGCCGTTGCCTTCCGGCACTCCGGCGGCCCCGGCGCCGTCGTCGTCAACGGTCACGGTGAGCTGCTGTCCCTGGTTCCGCGCCGCCGTCGGGCGTTCCAGGGCGATTACGACGGCGGCCTTCCGCCCGCCTGAATGGCGCACCACGTTGGTCAGTGCCTCCTGGACAATGCGGTACGCCGCTTCCTGGACGGTGTCCGGGAGCTGCTGCACGGCGGCTGTGTCCGGCTGGGTCAGGCTGACCTCGAGCCCGGCGCGGCGCGCGTCATCGGCAAGCGCGGGAACGCGGTCCAGCCGGGGCGGGGGTGCGGGGCTTAACGGGGCATCCTCACGGAGCACGCCCAGGAGCTGGCGGATCTCGGCGAGCGACTCCTTGCTGGCGGCTTTGATGGCCTCCAGCGCCGGGCGGAACTGGGCCGGGTCCTTCTCGCCCAGATGCAGCGCCACCGAGGCGCGGACGTTGATCAGCGACAGGGAATGGGCCACAACATCGTGAATGTCCCGGGCGAGGGCCAGCCGGTACTCGTCGCGGGCGGCCTGTTCACGGGCCTCCCGCTGGCGACGGCGTTCGGCCACCCGCTCGGTCCGCAGCCGGATGCCCTCCCCCATCAGCACCAGGATGGCCAGCCACGAGGTTCCGGCGAAGGCCCGGACCAGGGCGAACTCGTCACCGCCGGCCACCGCTGCCGCCACCAGCACCGCTGCGCATGCGCCCGCCACGGTCCAGGTCTGCCATCGCTTGCCCGCCGCGGCGGACAGCACGATCGCCAGCGCCAGCGACAGGAACACCGGACCCCACGCGTAGCCGAGCGCCAGGTAGGTCCCCACAGAGGAGGCCGCGACGGGCAGCATCACCAGCGGGGCGCGGCGCCGCAGCGACAGGGAGGCTGGTCCCGCCAGCAGCAGGACGAAGGCCAGGGCATCCAGCGGCCGGTGGTCCGGCTGCCGGGCGGAGGCGAAGACGGTGCCCACCACCTCGATGACGCCCACGGCAACCACGATGGCTGCTGTGGGCGGTCCCCGGAAACGGCGCTGCATAGGTCCGAGCCTAGCCGGGAAGGCAGCGCCCGTCGTCGGCTTAACGGGGTAGGGCGCCTACTCCCTCAGGAGTAAGCGCCCCACGACGATGGTTGAGCTGGGCCCAGCTCAGGCTAGGAGATACCCGCCTGGCGTTCCGCGGTTTCCACCACGTTGGCCAGGAGCATGGCGCGGGTCATCGGACCCACTCCGCCCGGGTTCGGCGACAGCCAGGCGGCGACGTCGGCGGCGTCGGGGTGCACGTCCCCTGTGACCACGGCCTTGCCGGTGCCGTCGTCCACGCGGCTCACGCCGACGTCGAGCACGATGGCGCCGGGCTTCAGGTCCTCCGCCTTGACCAGGTGCGGCACGCCGGCCGCAGCAATCACGACGTCGGCCTGCCGGAGTTCGGCGGGCAGGTCGGCGGTACCGGTGTGCGCCAGCACCACGGTGGCGTTGACGTCCTTGCGGGTCAGCAGCAGGCCCACCGGACGGCCGATGGTCACGCCGCGTCCGACCACGAGAACGCGCTTGCCCTTGAGGTCGATGCCGTGCCGGCTGAGCAGTTCCACGCAGCCCTTGGGGGTGCAGGGCAGCGGGGACTTCATGGGTCCGCTGATGTTGGCCACCAGCCGGCCCAGGTTCATCGGGTGCAGGCCGTCGGCGTCCTTGTCCGGATCCATGGCCTCCAGGATGACGTCCTGGTCGATGTGCTTGGGCAGCGGCAGCTGGACGATGTACCCCGTGCAGTCAGGGTTTTCGTTCAGCTCGCGGACCACGTCCAGGAGCTCGTCCTGGGTGGTTTCCTCGGGCAGGTCGCGGCGGATGGAGTTGATGCCCACCTCGGCGCAGTCCTTGTGCTTGCCGCCCACGTACCAGGTGCTGCCGGGGTCAGACCCCACCAGGATGGTGCCCAGTCCCGGAGTGACGCCCCTGGCCTTGAGTGCGGCCACGCGTTCGGTCAGCTCGGCCTTGATGGCAGCGGCGGTGGCCTTGCCGTCAAGGATCTGCGCGGTTTTTGCGGTTTCAGTCATGGATCACCACTGTTCGTGCTGCGGGTACAGCGGGAAGTCGGCTGCGAGCTTGTCAACGCGGGCCTGCAGGGCCTCGACGTCGGTTGCGGAACCGGCCTTCAGCGCGGTCGCGATGATGTCGGCAACCTCGGTGAACTCGGTGGCGCCGAAGCCGCGGGTGGCCAGGGCCGGGGTGCCGATGCGCAGGCCGGAGGTGACCATCGGCGGGCGCGGGTCGAACGGCACGGCGTTGCGGTTGACGGTGATGCCGACCGAGTGCAGGAGGTCCTCGGCCTGCTGGCCGTCCAGCTGCGAGTTGCGCAGGTCAACCAGCACCAGGTGGACGTCGGTGCCGCCGGTGAGGACGGAAACGCCGGCCTCGGCAACGTCGGACTGGTTGAGCCGGTCGGCAATGATCTTGGCGCCTTCCAGGACGCGCTCCTGGCGCTCCTTGAATTCCTGGGAGCCGGCGATCTTGAAGGCCACGGCCTTGGCGGCGATGACGTGCATGAGCGGTCCGCCCTGCTGGCCCGGGAAGACGTTGGAGTTCAGCTTCTTGGCCCACTCCTGCTTTGCCAGGATCACGCCGGAGCGCGGGCCGGCGAGGGTCTTGTGCACGGTGGAGGTGACGACGTCGGAGTGCGGCACCGGGCTCGGGTGCAGGCCCGCTGCCACAAGGCCGGCGAAGTGTGCCATGTCCGTCCAGAGCAGGGCGCCCACTTCATTGGCGATCGAGCGGAAGGCGGCGAAGTCGAGGTGGCGCGGGTAGGCGGACCAGCCGGCGATGATCACCTGCGGCTTCTCGGCGATGGCCTGCTCGCGGAGCTTGTCCATGTCCACCCGGAAGGTGTCCTGCTCAACCTGGTAAGCGGCGACTTCGTAGAGCTTGCCGGAGAAGTTGAGCTTCATGCCGTGGGTGAGGTGTCCGCCGTGGGCGAGGGACAGGCCCAGGATCTTGTCACCGGGGGTGATCATGGCGGACAGGGCAGCAGCGTTGGCCTGGGCGCCGGAGTGCGGCTGGACGTTGGCGTATTCGGCACCGAACAGGGCCTTGACCCGGTCGATGGCCAGCTGCTCGGCGACATCGACATACTCGCAGCCGCCGTAGTAGCGGCGGCCCGGGTAGCCCTCAGCGTACTTGTTGGTCAGCACGGAGCCCTGGGCTTCCATGACGGCGCGGGGGGCGAAGTTTTCGGAGGCGATCATTTCCAGGGTGCCGCGCTGGCGGCCAAGCTCCTGGTCCAGTACTGCGGCGATCTCGGGATCGAGCTCAGCCAGCGGCTGGTTGCTGACGGCGGAAGTGCTAACGGAAGTCGGTGAAGTAGTCACGAAGAACTCCTGGCTAGGGATGGGCACTGCTAAAGGTCAGGCTACCGGCTGGAACGTTGCTCCGCCCTTCGATGACCACCATCCGGAAAAGGCTCCGGGCGCAGGTCAATCAAGGGCGCCGCAGCGCACTGGGTGGCTGCTCTTGGAGAAGCGCACCGCTACCGGCAAAACATGACCCTCGGCCCAGGCGTACGATCCGTGGTCTTCGTGAGTGCCGCTCCCTGGTGGTTAGCCACCCAAACGCCAGTTGCGACGCCACCACACTATCAAAAGCAGGACCAACGCGCGGGTAGGCTGTTCTTCGTGAATGAAGACCAGCTCGCCAAATCGTACGTTGTAACCCTCTCCTGCCCCGACCGCCCCGGAATCGTGCACGCCGTTGCCGGCGCCCTGCTCGTGGCGGGCTGCAACATCACGGACTCCCAGCAGTACGGCAGCGAGACCACCGGCACCTTCTTCATGCGCGTGGAAGCCACCACCACCGCCTCGCAGAACGAGGTGGTCGCGGCCCTGGAACCGGTGGCCGAGGCCTTCGGCATGCAGTGGAACCTGAACCCCGTGGGGCGCAAAGTCCGCACCCTGCTGATGGCCAGCAAGTCCGCGCACTGCCTGAACGACCTCCTGTTCCTGCAGCGCTCCGGCACCCTGCCCATCGAAATTCCCGCGATCGTCTCCAACCACCGCGACCTGGCCGGGCTGGCCGACTTCTACGGCATCCCGTTCCACTACATTCCGGTCACGCCCGACACCAAGGAGCAGGCCGAGGACCAGCTGCGCAAGATCATCGCCGAGGAGGGTGTGGAGCTGACCGTCCTGGCCCGGTATATGCAGATCATCTCCGATGACCTCTGCACTGAACTGACCGGCAAGGCCATCAACATCCACCACTCCTTCCTGCCGTCCTTCAAGGGCGCCAAGCCGTACCACCAGGCCCACGCCCGCGGCGTGAAGCTAATCGGCGCCACCGCGCACTACGTCACGGCGGCGCTGGACGAGGGTCCGATCATCGAGCAGGAGGTCATCCGCGTCAGCCACGCCCGCACGGCTGAGCAGCTCGTGCAGATCGGCCGTGACGTGGAGGGCCGCGCCCTCGCCCAGGCCGTGCAGTGGCATGCCGAACACCGCGTGCTGCTGGACGGCAACCGGACCGTCGTCTTCAACTGACCGAAACGCCGCCGCGGGCCGCCGGGTCCGCGGCGGTTTCGGGTCCCGGGCAGCGGTTCACAGCCGGCGGGTTTTAACCAAGACTGGTTAACACGATGACCCTGCTGACGGAAACCTCGCTCGAACCCTTCATCGCCCTGCTCAAGGCACAGGGCAGGCACGCCGTGCTGGACGTGTGCTGCGGCCCGGGCGACGACGGCCTCCGCTTCGTCCAGGCCGGAATCCACTACACCGGCGTTGATCCCTTCGACGGCAACGTCCGGTACGCGATGGCCCGCCGCCTGAGCGTGACGGTGGCAGACCCGGCGTGCCTGCCCTTTGCCGCGAACACCTTCCCCGCAATCTGGGCGGTCCAGTCGCTGGAGGGCCTCACGGCAGAGCAGGCGGACGACGTCGTACGTGAACTTGAGCGCGTGGCACAACCGGGTGCGCCGATCGCCGTCATTCTTCCTTGACCACCGCTGGAACTGATCCGGTTAAACCTCGGTTACAGCGTCCCGCGCCTTTTCTGCCTCGTACGACCGCAGGCCGTGCTTCACACCGAGCCGGATGATCCAGTACAGCGCCGTTGCCACGAGCGCCGTCGGAACCACGTAGATGACTATGGGCATAAGTATCGAAAGCATGTTTCCCCCTTGTGAGCGTTCCGTACTGGGGATAGCGTCTCATGCGGATCGCAGGCGGGGACAACTCCGTCAGGACGCTGCCGGACGGTTGAGCCGCACGCGGACCGCGGCGCCGGCGCAGAGCATAACGGCCAGTCCGCCGACGGCGGTGGCCCACGTCAGCTGTTCCCCAAGCAGCAGCGCAGCCCAGCAAATGGTCATCACCGGCTGTGCGAGCTGGACCTGGCTCACCTGTGCCATGGGCCCGATGGCGAGGCCGCGGTACCAGGCGAAGAAGCCCAGCAACATGCTGACAAGGGCGAGGTAAACAAAGGCGGCCCATTGCCCGGGCGTACCCGAGGGCGGCTGGTGCGACACCGTGAATGCCACAACACCGGCCATCAGGGGCGCGGCCAGGACAAGGGCCCAGGATATGGTCTGCCATGCACCCAGTTCGCGGGCCAGCAGCCCGCCCTCGGCGTACCCCACGGCAGCTGCCAGCACGGCGCCGAAGAACAACAGGTCCGTCCAGTGCAGCTGCCCGAAGCCGCCGGGCTGCGCGAAGGCGAAACCGACGGCGGCAAGGGCGCCCGCTCCGGTCGCAGCCCAAAACGCCACCGGCGGCCGCTCACGGCCGCGCAGAACCGCCGTCGTGGCAGTGGCGGCTGGCAGTAACGCGATCACAACAGCCCCGTGGCTGGCCGGCGCGGCGGTGAGTGCGAAGGAGGTCAGCATGGGGAAGCCGACGACGACACCGCCGGCAACCACCGCCACGCGCAGCCACTGCCTGCCGCGGGGCAGGCGCTGCCGCGCCAGCACCAGCGCCGCGGCGGCCAGAACAGCTGCTGCCACCGCCCGGCCTGAGCCGATGAACAACGGCGACAGCCCCTCCACGGCAACCTTCGTAAAGGGAACCGTAAACGAGAAGGCCAGCACCCCCAGCAGGCCCCACCACAGCCCGCTCCGCACTGGCCTGTCCTGGGACGTTTTGTCCTGCGGCGGGAGTATCACCAAGTGAGCAGCAACAGTAGCGCTATCATTATCTCTCATGAACAACGATAGCAGTTCGCGCATCGCGTCGGAATTAAGGGAATGGGTGGCCAAGGCGGCGCCCGGGGCGCAGCTGCCGTCAACCCGCGCGCTGGTCGCCGACTACCAGGCCAGCCCCGTCACGGTGCAGAAAGCACTGCAGGTGCTCACCCGGGAAGGCGTCATCGAGAGCCGGCCGGGTGTGGGCACATTCGTGCGGGCCATCCGGACCGCGCGGCCCGCGGATTACGGCTGGCAGACGGCGGCCCTGCGTTCGCCGCAGGCGCCGCTCCGGCCGGCCTCCGCGGCGATGCGCAGCGCACCGAACGATGTCATTGCATTCCATTCCGGCTATCCGGACCGCGAACTTCTGCCCGAGCGGCTGGTACGGGCGGCGCTCACGCGCGCGGCACGCGGCGAAGCGGCGCTGTCCCGTCCCCCGGCCGCGGGGCTGCCCGAGCTGCAGTCCTGGTTCGCACACGAGCTCGGCGGTGCAACACCGGCCGGCGTCACCCCGCCAACCCCGAGTGACGTCGTCGTTCTTCCGGGCAGCCAGAGCGGGCTAAGCTCCATCTTCAGGGCGCTCATCGGCTACGGGCAGCCGCTGCTGGTGGAGTCCCCCACCTACTGGGGCGCCATCCTGGCCGCGGCGCAGGCCGGCGTCCGGGTGATCCCTGTACCCAGCGGGACCGGCGGCCCGGATCCGGAGGAGTTGGCCCGCGCCTTCGAGGAATCGGGGGCGCGGATGTTCTATGCCCAGCCGAACTACGCCAACCCCACCGGAGCCCAGTGGGATGGCAAGCTCGCTGAACAGGTACTGGACGTCGTGCGAAAGTACGGCGCCTTCCTCCTCGAGGACGACTGGGCGCACGACTTCGGCATCACCACCACAGCCCACCCGGTGGCGGCCCGCGACGATTCCGGGCATGTTGTGTATCTGCGGTCACTGACCAAGAGCGTCTCCCCTGCCATCCGCGTGGCCGCCGTCATTGCCCGCGGCCCGGCACGCGAGCGCATCCTCGCAGACCGGGCGGCCGAGTCCATGTATGTCAGCGGCCTCCTCCAGGCCGCCGCACTCGACGTCGTCTCCCAGCCGGCCTGGCAAACCCACCTCCGAAGCCTCCGGCATCAGCTCCAGTCGCGCCGCGACCTGCTCCTCACTAGCCTGCTTGAACACACCCCGCAGGCCCACATGGAGAACGTCCCGAAGGGCGGGCTGAACCTATGGGCGCGCCTTCCCGACGGGACCGACGTCGAACAGCTCGCCCGGAACTGCGAAAGGGCCGGCGTGGTCATCGCTGCGGGAACGGAGTGGTTTCCGGCCGAACCGGCGGGGCCGTTCATCCGGCTCAACTACGCGGGACCCAATCCGGCAGCCTTCCCCGAAGGTGCCCGGATCATCGGCCGCGAGCTCGGGCGGGCCGCAGGGTAATTCCGGCCCGCCCGGCGCGCCTAGGATGGGAGTGGCCGGGTGCGCGCATCCCACCTCTGGGTTAGCGGTCCCGGCAGCACGCCGGTCCAGGCTCCGGCGACGGGAAAGGACGAATCTTCGTGGGCTATGTCTATCTGGCGCTGGCAATCGCCGTGGAGGTCTTGGGCACCAGCCTGCTGAAGTCAACGGAGGGATTTACCCGGCTCTGGCCGAGCGTCCTGTGCCTGGGGTCCTACGGGGTGGCCTTCGCCCTGCTGTCGCAGGTGGTCAAGAGCGTCCCGGTCGGGGTCGCCTATGCCCTGTGGTCCGGCCTCGGAACGGTTGCCATCGTGGCGATCGGTGCGATGTTCCTCGGCGAAGAGCTCAATCTGACGAAGATCCTCGGCATCGCGCTGGTGGTGGCTGGCGTCGTCGTCCTCAATGTCGGCGGAGCCCACTGACCGGACTGGGTGAGTTTTTGTCCAGATATCGCGGGTTAGAGGCCCTTTAAGTCACGATACGTGGACAAAAACTCCTGAGGAGTTGGGGGCTTATCGTGTCCTAGGCTTGGGGCATGGCTCCCATTTACCCCTTCGCCGGTGACACCCCGGACGTCCACCCTTCCGTTTTTGTTGCGCCGACGGCGTCGGTCATCGGCCGCGCCACCCTCGCCGAGGATTCCAGCGCGTTCTACGGCGTGTCGGTCCGCGCGGACACGGCCGCCATTACCGTGGGCACGGGCAGCAACCTGCAGGACAACGTGGTGCTGCACGCGGATCCCGGCTTCCCCTGCAGTGTCGGCGCCCGCGTCAGCGTCGGGCACAGCGCCGTCGTCCATGGCTGCACCGTCGAGGACGACTGCCTCATCGGCATGAGCGCCACCATCCTCAACGGAGCAGTGATCGGCGCCGGCTCGCTTGTGGCGGCCGGCGCCGTCGTGCTGGAAGGGACGGTGGTCCCGCCCCGCTCGCTGGTGGCCGGGGTGCCGGCCAAGGTGCGCCGCGAACTCACCGATGAGGAGTTCGAGGGCGTGAAAGGCAACGCCGCGCGCTACCGCGAGCTCGCGGCGGCCCACCGGGAGATGCACGCACCCAAGTAGGTCGCAGCACAGGGCGTTCCCGGCGCTGGGAACGCCCTGACGTGCTACCCAGTTGGGCGTTTGCGCCTGCCTTAGTCCAGGCTGATCGGCTAGTCCAGGCTGATCGGGCCCAGCTCGTCCAGCAGGTCGCCGGGGCCCGGGTTGCCGGGGGCCGACGAGCCGCCGAGGTGGTTCACCACGCCCCACACCGCGTTCAGCCCGGTGGTCACGGCACCCTCGGCCCAGCCCGCCGTGAAGGAGACGTCGTCGCCCGCAAGGAAGATGCCGCGCTGGCTTTCCGGCAGCCTGTCCTGCTTGAAGTGCGTGAACAGCCGCTGCTGGTAGCGGTAGTGGCCGGGGAGGTTCGCCTTGAACGCCCCCATGAAGTTGGGGTCGGCCTCCCACGAGAC
Organism: Arthrobacter sp. NPDC057388; assembly: GCF_042668165.1. NCBI lineage: Bacteria > Bacillati > Actinomycetota > Actinomycetes > Micrococcales > Micrococcaceae > Arthrobacter > Arthrobacter sp. NPDC057388. Next base: position 40,199 of record NZ_JBHVBL010000016.1, on the reverse strand, counting down.
GGTGATGGGCTGGCCCACGATGTGGCTGGCGATGTCCACGCCCGGGTAGATCTGCCCGAGCGAGTGCAGCATCAGCTCCACCCGTTCGTCGGCATCGAGAGCCAGCCACTTCAGCGCGTCGTCGTTCCACGTGTAGGACAGCAGGATCACGGCGGGCTGGTCGGGCCCGTTGTCCAGCAGGTAGGTGGCACGGTTGAGCCGGTCGGTCAGCGTCATGGACAGCACCTCCCTGCCGGTTTCGGGATCGATGTCCTTCCAGAACGGCCGGTCCACCATCACGAACGTTTTGGACGACTGCATGTAGTGCGAGCGCTCGATCGCGGTCCACAGCTCGGCCGGGAACAGCGCCTCCTCGGTGTGGATCCGGGTGGACAGCAGCCACGACTGGCAGGTGGTGACCACGGCCGGGTAGGACGCTTCCCTCCCCCACCGCTCACGGATGCGGAGGTTGCCGTCGGCGTCGCGGCTGATCCGTTCGACGGCGCCGCGCGGGGAGCCGGTGTGCAGGGACGCCAGGGACGTTCCTTCCGGCCAGTGCGCCATGTTCGACGGCGCGTGGTGCCAGAGTGCCTCGGGGAGCCTTTGTGCTCCCCCGGCGATGAGGCGGTGCTGGTCATCGGCGTCGGTGTACACGACGCGGAGGATTTCCAGGATGGAGTTGGGGAAGTCGGTGTCCCAGCCGCCGGTGCCGAATCCCACCTGGCCGAACGCCTCGCGGTGCGCGAAGCCCGCCTTGCGGAATGCCTGGCTGCCGGCGATGAAGCCGTAGAAGGTCTCCTCGTCGAGCTCCGGAAGAAGATCGTTCCACAGTTCCTTGATCCGGGCCGTGTCCCGCGCCCGGATGGCTTCCTGCATCTGCGAGAACCGGGCGCCGTCGTTCACGGCGGCCTTCCAGGCATCGGCCACTTCGCGGAAGAACGGCGGCAGGTCCGCCGAGGTGTTGGCGTAGTGCTTTTGCCCCGCCAGTTCGATCACCGTGCTGGAGGTTGCCGGAGCCAGCGGGTTGGGAAAGTCCCGGGTCTCCAGTCCCAGCAGGTCCACGTAGTGGTAGAACGCCTTGCCGGACACCGGGAACCGCATGCCGCCCAGGTCGGCCACAACGTCGGGAGCCGCCGGGAAGCTGGCGGTGCGCAGGCGCCCGCCGAGCCGGTCCGCTTCATACAGCACCGGCCGGAGCCCAAGCTTCATCAGCTCGTACGCCGTCACCAGCCCGGACAGCCCGGCGCCCACCACGGCCACCTCGGTGCCGTGCAGCTCCGGCGGGACCGACCCCAGACCGTCCGGGTGGGACAGGTAGTGGTCATAGCTGAACGGGAAGTCCGGGTTCAGCATGGTCACCGGGGCCTGTTCCGGCGCCCCGGCTCCCGGGAGGCCGGGGGCAGTGGTGGTGCTGGACGGGTCGAAGGCCGGCAGTTCGGTAGCGGTAGTCATGGAAGGTCTGTCTCCGTGGTCTTGGGTGTCTTGTTACTGGTGAAAGGTTGACTGGTCAGCGGGTGCAGGCGCTGGGGAAAAATCACGGCCGGATAGTTCAAGGTATTCCTCCTGCCCCAGCGCGGCTACCCGCGAGTGCCGGCGGCCGTAGCCGAAGTAGGCGGCGAGGCCCACCAGCATCCAGGCCGCGAAGGTCACCCACGTCTCTGCGCCCAGGTTGGCCATCAGGTAGACGCACATCAGTGCGCCGAGGATCGGTGTCAGCGGGAACAGCGGAACCCGGAAGGTCCGCCGGAGCTCGGGCTGGGTGCGGCGGAGGTAGATGACCGCCACGTTCACCAGGGCGAACGCGAACAGGGTACCGATGCTGGTGGCATCCGCGAGCGCGCCGAGCGGGACCAGCCCGGCGGTGAGGGCGACGGCGGTTCCCACGATCAGCGTTCCGGCAACGGGGGTGCCGGTGCGGTGGGAGACACGGCCAAAGACGCGTGGAACGAGTCCGTCGCGGGACATGGAAAGCAGGATGCGGGTTTGTCCGTAAAGCACTGTCAGCACGATGCTGGCGATGGCGAGGACCGCTCCGACGGCGAACACCAGCGCGATCCACGGCTGTCCGGTGATTTCCTCGAGGATCTTCACCAGGGCCGCTTCGGTGCCGTCGAACCAGCCCCAGGGACGGGCACCGATCGCCGCAACCGCTACCAGGACGTAAATGGTGGTGACGATGAGCATGGAGAGCATGATGGCGCGGGGCAGGTCGCGCTTGGGGTTGCGCGCCTCCTCACCCGCGGTGGAGGCGGCGTCGAAGCCGATGTAGGAGAAGAACACCCGGGAGGCGGCGGCGGAGACGCCGGCTGCGCCCATCGGCAGGAGCGGTTCGAAGTGTCCGCCGTTGAAGGCGGTGAAGGCCACCGCGCAGAAGAAGACCAGGATGCCCACCTTGACCAGCACGATCGCGGTGTTGATCCAGGCGCTCTCCTTGGCGCCGCGGACCAGCAGGACCATGGCCAGCACCACGATCACCATTGCCGGGACGTTCACCAGGCCGCCGTCGCCCGGGGGCTGCGACACAGCATCCGGCAGTGCCTGTCCGAAGACCGCCAGTGTTTCGTTGACGTACTGGCCGGCGCCCACTGCCACCGCCGCAACGGAAACGGCGTATTCGAGCACCAGGCACCAGCCGCAGATCCAGGCCATGCCCTCCCCCATGGTGGCGTACGTGTATGAGTAGCTGGAGCCCGCGGCCGGGACGAGTCCGGCCATTTCGGCGTAGGACACGGCCGAGAGGAGCGCGGCGAGGCCGGCGATGGCGAATGAGATCCAGATGGCCGGCCCTGCCAGCGGCACTGACTCACCCAGGATGACCAGGATGCCGGTGCCGAGGGTGGCCCCCACGCTGATCATCGTGAGCTGGAGGACCCCGAAGCTGCGGACCAGGCGGGTTCCGCCATGGCCCGTCTCGGCTTCCTGGACCATTTGCCCGATCGGCTTGCGGCGGAGCAGCTGGGCAGCCAGTCCGGGGCGGCCGGCCTGCACGGGAGGCCGCGGTCCTGCTTGGGTGGGCACAGTCATCATTGACGTCCGTTCGTGAGTAGTTGGGGGCTTCCGTCGCTCCAGCCTAGGCCTGTGAGTCACCTCTCAATGCTGTGCAAAATGACCTAGAGTGTTCTGTCATGGGACGTAATGCACAACACGGAGCTGCGCCGGGCCAACCCGGCAGCGCGATACAGGCCGGCGAACCCGCGGTGGAATCCCACGGCGGCGTCACCCTCAACCAGCTCCTCGCAAAGCTGCCCCCGGGGGTTGAGATGCTGCACGACGGCGGCAACGGTTCCGGCCTGCTCCGGTGGGTCGAGCCGAGCGAACTGGCAGACCCCACGCCGTACCTGCTCGATGGCGAGTTCCTCCTCACGGCCGGGCTGCCCTTTGTTGGCGGATCAGCTGAAACGGCGGATCACGGCGTGGCCGAGCGGCCAGATGCCGCCGGCGCGGCCGGTGAAGCCCCGGGGGTGGCTTCCGATGCCACCGGTGACGCCGACGCCTACGTCAGGCGCCTGGTGAAGGCCGGGGTGGTGGCCCTGGGCTTCGGCCTGGAGCCGTACTTCAGCGCTGTCCCGGACAGCGTCGTGGCGGCGTGCGCCCGGCACAACCTGACACTGTTGCAGGTGCCGAGCACTGTCCCGTTCGCCGCCATCGGCCTCGAGTTTTCCCGGCTCCTCGAATCGGACAACGCGAAACTGTTCCGGCACCTTGCGGACACCAACCGGCAGCTGATGCGGGCCGTGCTGTCCGCCCGGCCTGAGCACGAACTGCTCGCCGCCCTTGCCCAGCGTGTCCCGGTATGGGCCATGCTGATCGGCGCCGACGGCCGGGTCCGCGCCCGGGCGGGCTCCGGCGTCGAGACGGCTGCCCTGCAGCCGCTGCTCGGCCGGCTCCTGGGCGGCAGCGGCCCCCGCGTCGAGATGGATTCCCTGGACCGTCCGGGATCCGGGCTTGTGTTCGGCCATCCGCTGCGCAGTGCGCGGGACGCCAACCTCGGGGCGCTGGTGCTGGGCAGCGATGTGCCGCTGACGCCCGCGCAGAACAGCGTGGTCTCCTCCGCCGTCGGGCTGCTGGAGCTCCTGGTCCGGCAGCGGACCAGCGGATCACTGGCGCCAAGCCAGCTGGCGACCGCGCTGCTGCTGCACCCAGACAGCATGAACTCCGGCGGGACGCGGCACATCAACGGACTGCGGGACCTGCTGGCCCAAAGCACCTCCTCCACACGCTCCGGTCCTCTGCGCGTCATCCAGGGAATCAGGGCAGCACAAAGCTCCCCTGCCGCTCAGGACATCCGGCCCGGGCAGGCGGCCGGACGGGCCGGAGAGAGCCCGGTCCGGGAGCTGCTGCAGTGGCGCCGCCTGTTCGACACCAAGCTCGTGGAACTCACGGACTACGGCTTCGCCGCAGTGACCCGGCTCCGGGTGGACGATGCTCTGCTGGCCGAGGTCGAAAAGCTGGGGTGGCGCGTGGTCATCGGCGACCCCAGCGAGCTGACGGACCTGGGCAGTGCCTACCAGCGGGTGACGGCGCTGCGGCAGCGCGTCCAGACCACCGGCAAAAGCGCCCGGGTGGGGGAAGTGGCGTGGACGGTCACCGGACTGCTGGGACAGGAGGCCGGAAGCATGCTGGCCGGCCGGCTGCTGGAGCCTGTGCTCAGCCAGGAGAGCGGCCGCCGCACCGCGCAGCTGTCCTTACTGAGGGCGTGGCTCGGCGAGAACGGTAACTGGGATGCCACCGCCAAGGCCCTGGGCCTGCACCGCAACAGCGTCCGGCGGCAGGTCAATGCGGTGGCGGAGCTTTTGGACGCAGACCTGAACCAGGCGCAGGTGCGGGCCGAACTCTGGATTGCGCTGCAGTACGTCGACGAACTGCAGGCCGGCACATAGGCCCGGGCGCTACATGGGCCTCACGGCTTAGGGCCTTGCGGCGCCGCCGGCATCTTCCCAGGCACGGTAAACATCGGCCCGGCGTTCGCGCAGGTAGGGCACGGCATCCCGCGCCTGGCGGGCCGCCTCGGCACTGACCTCCGCATACAGCAGTTCCTCGCCCCGCCCGGCGGCGGCCAGCAGTTCGCCGTCCGGCCCTGCGATCACGCTCCCGCCCAGGAAGGCGCAGCCGTCTTCCTCCCCGGAATGGTTGGCGTAGGCCACCGTCAGCTGGCTCTCCAGGGCCCGGGCCCGCAGCAGCACCTGCGGCACCGATTCGAAGCCGTGGGCCAGCGCGGTGGGAACCAGGAGCAGCTCGGCGCCGGCCGCGGCCGCCGCCCGCACCGTCTCGGGGAACTCCACGTCGTAGCAGATAACCAGCGAGGCTTTGAGGCCACCCAGGTCGACGACGGCGGGCGCAGCGTCCGCGGGGCTGAACGCCTTCCGCTCCTCCGGCCCAAAAAGGTGGACCTTGGCGTAGCTGAGCAGTTCGTTTCCGTTGCGATCCAGGACGGTCGCGCTGATCTGCCACTCGCCGCCGGGTGTCACAACGGGCAGGCTGTGAACGAGGGCTATCCGGTGCCGGGCGGCGATGCGGGCCAGGTCCCGCCGGATGGCGGGCAGGGCGCCCGGGTCGAGTTCCGTCCGGACGCGCAGCGGGGCGTAGCCCACCGGGAAAAGTTCGGGAGTGAGGAGCACCCCGGCACCCGCTTCCGCGGCCGCCTGCGCTGCCCTGTCGATAACTGCGCAGTTCCGCCCGATGTCCAAAACACTGGAGTTCGCCTGCATCAGCGCCAGCTTCACCGTGATCACCTCAAGTCTTCGTGGCCGCCCCGCCCAGCACCGGACGCCGTTTCCTTCAGCGTAACCGCGCACGGCGGCCGCCGAGACGGTCTATTTGCACCGTTCCTCGCGCCGGGTGGGGCGGATTGCCCGGCGACTGCATTAGTCCATATGCTGGGGCATTGCGTTAACTTCTTGACTACAAGGGCCGGGATGGTGCAATGTTCATTTCATGCCCTCACCATCGAGCTCGACGAGGAGCCGAACCAAAAACCCCGGGTCGCAGTCAGCCCTCAGGAGCCTTAACCAGCAGCGGATCATCGAGTGCCTGCTGAACGGCCCATCGACCCAGGCGGAGCTGGCCCGGCAGACGGGACTGTCCACCGCCACCGTGTCCAACATCGTCAAAATCATGCAGGACTCGGGCCTCGCCTCCACAGAGCCGACCACCAGTTCCGGGCGGCGCGCACTCAACGTCCGGCTCAACAGCAACGGAGCCGTGGCGGTGGGCATCGACTTCGGCAGGCGGCACCTGCGCGTGGTCCTCGCCACGCTCAGCTACCACGTCATCGCCGAGGAATCCGTGCTGCTGCCCCTCGGCCACCAGGCCGAGCAGGGCATCCAGGCCGCGGTCGCCCTGCTGGACAAACTGCTCGCGGACAGCGGGGTGGAACGTACCGCGGTGGTGGGTGCCGGCGTCGGGATTCCCGGCCCCATCGACCGGCGGACCAGCACGGTGGCCCAGGGGGCGATCCTTCCTGAATGGGTAGGCATCGACATTCAGGAACGCCTCGAAGATGCCTTCCAGTTCCCCATTTTCATTGACAATGACTCGAATCTTGGCGCGCTGTCCGAGGTCACATGGGGGCCCCACAGCGGCATCAGCAACCTGCTGTTCATGAAGATCGGCTCCGGCATCGGGGCGGGGCTGATCCTGAACGGCAACCCGTACTACGGCAACGTCGGCATCACGGGCGAAATAGGCCATGCGACCATCCACGAACACGGCCTGATCTGCCGCTGCGGCAACAGGGGATGCCTGGAAACCATCGCCTCCACCACCACCATGATCGAACTGCTGAGCCGGGGCGAGGAGCGGCCGCTCACGCCCGAGGACATCGTCCGCAAGGCACTGGCGAGGGATGCCGCCACCCTGCGCGTGGTGGACGACGCCGGCCTGGCCGTGGGCCGGGCACTGGGGAACGTGGCCAACCTGATCAATCCCGAGGTGATCGTGGTGGGCGGCCCCCTGGCCGCGCTGGGCGACATCCTCCTGGACCCGATCCGGCGGGGACTGGTCCGTCACGCCGTGCCGGTCATCGGCGAAACCACCAAGCTCACCATGTCCTCGCTGAATGACCGGGCCGAGGCCCTGGGCGCCGCTTCGCTCGTGTTCCAGCACGCCGGAATCCGGCGCACGTAGCGTTTCGTTATCCCGCCGTTGCGTTAAAGACTTGACGACAATGGCATGCTCCATCTACTTTTTTCATCAGACGGCCCTGTGGATTGCAGGGAAGACAACGAAGTCAATGCATTGGAGGCGTAAGGGCAAATGACGTCCCTCAACACGCAAAGCGAGCCGGTTCTCCTGGAGATGCGCTCCATCACCAAGGAATTCCCCGGCGTTAAAGCCTTGTCCGATGTGAACCTTCGGGTGAAGGCCGGGGAAATCCACGCGATCTGCGGGGAGAACGGCGCCGGCAAGTCCACCCTCATGAAGGTGCTCTCCGGCGTGTACCCCTACGGCAGCTACAGCGGCGACATCGTGTACCAAAACGAGGTGCAGCAGTTCAAGGACATCCGGGCCAGCGAGCACGCCGGCATCGTGATCATCCACCAGGAGCTGGCGCTCATCCCGGAGCTCTCCATCACGGAGAACATCTTCCTGGGCAACGAACCGGTCAAGAGGGGCGTGATCGACTGGGCTGAGGCCCGCACCCGCTCGCGTGAGCTGCTCGCCCGAGTGGGCCTGCGCGAAGACCCGGACACCCCCATCAAGGAAATCGGCGTCGGCAAGCAGCAGCTGGTGGAGATCGCCAAGGCGCTGAACAAGTCCGTGAAGCTCCTCATCCTCGACGAGCCCACTGCCGCCCTGAACGAATCCGACTCGCAGCACCTGCTGGACCTGATCCTGGGCCTGAAGGGCCGCGGCATCACGTCCATCATCATTTCCCACAAGCTGAACGAGATCGAGCAGATCGCGGACTCCATCACCATCATCCGCGACGGCAAGTCCATCGAAACGCTCAACGTGAAGGCCGACGGCGTCGATGAGGACCGCATCATCAAGGGCATGGTGGGGCGCACCTTGGAATCCCGGTTCCCGGACCACGAGCCCAAGATCGGCGACGTCCTGTTCGAGGTCAAGGACTGGACGGTGGGACACCCGCAGGTCCAGGACCGCCTCGTGTGCAAGGGCTCCAACTTCTTCGTCCGCCGCGGCGAGATCGTCGGCTTCGCCGGCCTGATGGGCGCCGGCCGCACCGAGCTCGCCCGGTCGGTCTTCGGCCGTTCCTATGGCCGCTTCATCAGCGGCCAGATCTACAAGGACGGCAAGGAACTCCACCTCAAGAACGTCAGGCAGGCCATCGACGCCGGCCTGGGCTACGTCACGGAGGACCGCAAGTCCCTGGGCCTGAACCTCCTCGATGACATCAAGACCACTACAGTTTCCGCGGCACTGAAGAAGATCAGCAAGCGCCTGGTGGTGGACGCCAACAAGGAATTCACCATCGCGGAGCAGTACCGCAAGTCGCTGCGGACCAAGACGCCGTCCGTGGAGGAGGGCGTGGCCAAGCTGTCCGGCGGCAACCAGCAGAAAGTGGTCCTGGCGAAGTGGATGTTCACGGACCCGGACCTGCTGATCCTGGACGAGCCCACCCGAGGCATCGACGTCGGTGCCAAGTACGAGATCTACGGGATCATCCAGCAGCTGGCCAACCAGGGCAAGGGCGTCATCGTGATCTCCTCCGAGCTTCCCGAACTGCTCGGCCTCTCCGACCGCATCTACACGATCTTCGAAGGCGCCATCACAGGTGTCCTGAACAAAGAGGAGGCCAGTCAGGAAAGCCTGATGAAACTGATGACCTCCAGCCGAAAAGCCGCCTGACCCTCTGGAATCTTCCAGAACCTTCCAGAACAAGGACTGACAAATGAACGCGCTCAAGAAGCTCTTTGGCGGCAACACCCGCCAATTCGGCATGATCTTCGCCCTTGTGGCGCTGATTATCTTCTTCCAAATCGCCACCGAGGGCCGCACGCTGACGCCGGGCAACGTGATCAACCTCTTCAACGGCAACTCCTACATCCTGATCCTGGCCATCGGCATGGTGCTGGTGATCATCGCCGGGCACATTGACCTGTCAGTCGGTTCCGTGGCCGCCTTCGTCGGCGTCACGGTGGCCCTGGCCATCCGCGACTGGGGCATCCCCTGGTACGCCGGCATCCTGCTGGGCCTCGCCCTCGGCGCCCTGATCGGGGCCTGGCAAGGGTTCTGGACCGCCTACGTGGGCATCCCCGCATTCATCGTCACACTGGCCGGCATGCTGCTGTTCCGCGGCTTCAACCAGTTCGTCGGCAAGTCCAACACCATCCCCGTCCCGTCGGACTTCCAGTACATCGGTTCCGGCTACCTTCCGGAGGTCGGCCCGAACACCGGCTTCAACAACCTGACGCTGCTGCTGGGCCTGCTCGCCGTCGCGTTCGTGGTCTTCAGCGAACTCCGCAACCGCCGCACCGCCAAGGCACTCGGCGCGGAGGTCCCCGAAGGCTGGGTGGTGGCCACCAAGCTGATCCTGGTCTGCGGCGCGATCCTCTACGCCACCTACCTGTTCGCCACCGGCCGCCCCGGCACGTCCTTCCCCATCCCCGGCCTCATCCTGGCCGTCATGGTCCTGGTCTACGGGTTCATCGCCTCCAAGACCGTGATCGGCCGCCACATCTACGCGGTGGGCGGCAACCGCCACGCCGCCGAGCTCTCCGGCGTCCAGTCCAAGAAGGTCAACTTCATGGTCATGATGAACATGGCCATCCTGGCCGGCCTCGCCGGCATGATCTTCGTCGGCCGGTCCACCGCTTCCGGCCCGTTCGACGGCGTGGGCTGGGAACTCGATGCGATCGCCGCTGTGTTTATCGGCGGCGCCGCGGTCACCGGCGGCGTGGGCACCGTGATCGGCTCGATCGTTGGAGGCCTGGTCATGGCCGTGCTGAACAACGGCCTGCAGCTCCTCGGCGTCGGCGCCGACCTGACCCAGATCATCAAGGGCCTGGTGCTGCTGATCGCCGTCGCGTTCGACGTCTACAACAAGAGCCAGGGCAAGCGCTCCATCATCGGCATGCTGACCCAGGGCTTCAACCGCCCCAGCGGCGGCACGCCGCTCCAGCCTGACGAAGTGACCTCCACCAAGGAAACCATCTCCCGGGAAGCCTGAGCACCGCCCGCTCCCCGGTTGCATTTCCCCACCCCTATAGAAAGTGAACCGAGCAAATGCGAATGATTGGTAAGGCAGGAAAGGCGGCAGCAATCGCTGCCATTGCGGCACTGGCGCTGACAGCCTGCGGCCGTTCCGATACAGGAACTACGGGCGGCGGCACCGGCGGCGGTGAGGCGTTCCCCAAGGACTCCTCGATCGGCGTCGCACTCCCCCAGAAGACCAGTGAGAACTGGGTCCTGGCGGAAAAGCTGTTCAACGACGGCCTCAGCCAGGCCGGCTTCAAGCCGGACGTGCAGTTCGCCAACGGCGGCGTCTCGGAGCAGCAGAACCAGATCAGCGCCATGATCACCAAGGGCGCCAAGGTCATCATCGTCGGCGCGATCGACGGCGCCCAGCTGGGCACCCAGCTGAAGCAGGCCAAGGACGCCGGCGCCACCATCATCGCCTACGACCGCCTGCTGCTGAACACCGAGAACGTGGACTACTACGTGGCCTACGACAACTTCAAGGTGGGTGAACTGCAGGGCAAGGCGCTGCTGGAAGGCATGCAGGCCAAGAAGCCGAACGGCCCGTACAACATCGAGCTCTTCGCCGGTTCCCCTGACGACGCCAACGCCAAGGTCTTCTTCGACGGCGCCATGAGCGTCCTGAAGCCGAAGATCGACGACGGCACGCTGAAGGTGCTCTCCGGACAGAAGTCTTTTGAGCAGGCTGTCACCCAGGGCTGGAAGGCCGAAAACGCCCAGCGCCGTGCGGACACGCTCCTGACCGGCAGCTACACCTCCGCCTCGCTGGACGGCGTGCTGTCCCCGAACGACACCCTGGCCCGCGCAGTGCTGACCGCCGTCAAGGCTGCCGGCAAGCCGCTTCCGGTGGTCACCGGGCAGGACTCCGAGGTTGAGTCGGTCAAGTCCATCATGGCCGGCGAGCAGTACTCCACCATCAACAAGGACACCCGCAAGCTCGTTGAGCACGCGATCGTCATGGTCAAGGACATCCAGGCCGGCAAGAAGCCTGAAATCAACGACGACAAGTCCTACAACAACAAGGTCAAGACCGTTCCGGCCTATCTCCTGGAGCCGGTCATCGTGACCAAGGAAAACGTCAAGACGGCCTACGTGGACGATCCGGTTCTCGGCCCGATTACCAAGTAACACCGATCACCAAGTAAAACCACAGGCGCCACAGGGCCCCGGCTCCCCCAAGTGACCAGTTCACACGGGAGGGCCGGGGCCCTTCCGTTGCCGCCGCCCAACGCCCCCTCACGTCCTGCCGCCTCTCCCCCAACGCCTCCTCACGTCCTGCCGCCTCTCCCCCAACGCCTCCTCACGTCCTGCCGCCTCCCCCCCAACGCTTCCTCACCCGCGCCGCCACGGCTTCACAGCGGAAACATAGGTTCGGCCCGTTTCCCGCACAGCAGCGGGCACCAGTGTGGAATCCGAAGCCGGCCGATCCGCCGGCACGTGATCCCAAGGAGTGCAGTGAGCGTCCTCGCCCGAAGTGTAGGCAATGCGTTTAGAAACAAGGTCCGAACAACCGCCGTGGTGACCGTGCTGGCGGTCGCGATCGGCCTGGCCCTCGCCATGCTGGTGGCCAACCAGGCCGTCGGCGCCAAGGTCCAGGAGCTGAACGCTTCGGTGGGCACCGTGCTGACGGTGAATCCGGCCGGCGGCCAGGGCTTCGAGGGCGGCGGGGAACCGCTCACTGCCGAGCAGGCGGCAACCGCGGCGGACGTTCCCAACGTGACCGCCGTCGTCGGAACCAAAGCGCTGCGGCTGCGCAACGCGACCGAAGCCGCTGCACAGGCGGCAGCAGGCACACAAGCCGGAACCCAAACGGGTCCCGGCGGCGGGCAGGGCGGTCCGGGCGGCCTGACCAGCACCACACTGACCACCAGCCTCACAGCCGCCGTCGACGCCGGAACCCTCGGCGCCCGCAACCAGGACAGCACGGGGACCACCGGGACAAACGGGACCACCGGTACAGGTACCACTGGCACCACCCAGCCTGCGCGGTCCCTTCCCATCACCGCCACCGGCACCGGTGCCGAGGTGGACAGCACTGGCAAGGCGCTGGAACTGACCTCCGGCACCGGCCTGGGTGACTACACGAAGGAGTCCGCCAAGGCACTGCTGGGCACCACGCTCGCCGAGAAGAACAACCTCAAGGTGGGCTCCACCTTCACCATCAACAGCAAGACCTTCACCGTCGCGGGCCTGTTCGACGCCGGCACCGCGTTCGGCAACAACGCCCTCTACGTCACTCTCCCCACGGCCCAGACCCTGGCCGAGCTCCCCGGCGAGCTGTCCACGATGATCGTCACCGTCGACAGCATGGAGCACGTCGATGCCGCCAAGGCGGCGCTGCAGAACGCACTCGGCACGGACAAGGCCGACGTCACCCAGGGCCAGCGCAACCTCGAAACCGCCGTCACCTCCCTGGACAGCGTCAGGAACATCTCCATGGTGGCGTTCATCGCCGCACTGGGCACCGCGGGGCTGATCATCCTGCTGATCATGGTCATGCTGGTCCGCGAGCGCCGCCGCGAAATCGGCGTCCTCAAAGCCATTGGCGCACCCAACCGCACCATCGGGCTGCAGTTCGTGCTCGAGGCCCTGGTCCTGGTGGCCCTCGGCAGCGTGGCGGGCGCCGTCATCGCCTCCTTCGCCAGTGGCGGCATCGCCTCCGCGCTGGTCAGTTCAAACACCAGTACGACGGCGGCCCCCGCCAGCCAGCGCGGCGGCGGTTTCGCCGGGGCTGGCGGAGGATTCCCGGGCGGACAGTTCCCGGGCGGACAGGGCGGACCCTTCGGCGGCGCGTCCCAACTGCTGACCTCCGTCACGGCCAGTGTGTCCCCCGGCATCCTTGCCGCCGGCATCGCCGCAGTGTTCGGCGTCGCCATCATCGGCGCGCTGGTTCCGGCCCTGCTCACCGCCCGCATCCGCCCCATCGAAGTCCTCCGAGGAGAATAGCCATGATTGAAGTCAAGGATCTCGTCCGCACGTTCAAGTCCGGCGACCGCACCATCAAGCCGGTCAACGGCGTCAGCTTCGAACTGGAGCAGGGCACGCTGGCCTCCATCGTGGGCAAGAGCGGCAGCGGCAAAAGCACCCTCCTGTCCCTCCTCGGTGCCCTCGACAAGCCCACCGGCGGAGACGTCGTCGTCAACGGCGTCAGCCTGGCGGGCATGCCGGACGGCAGGCTGACCGAATACCGCCGCCGGGACATCGGCTTCGTGTTCCAGCAGTTCAACCTGGTTCCCAACCTCTCTGCGTTGGACAACGTCATGCTGCCCATGGAGTTCGCCGGGATGCGGAAGTCCGCCCGGGCTGAGCGGGCGCGGACACTGCTGGAGCAGGTGCAGCTCGACCCGGACAAGCATGGCCGCCGCATTAACCGCCTCTCCGGCGGCGAGCAGCAGCGCGTGGCGATTGCCCGGGCCCTCGCCAACGAACCCAAGCTGATCCTCGCCGACGAGCCCACGGGTAACCTCGACGAGCAGACCGGCGACCACATCATCGAGCTGCTCAGCTCCCTCAGCCGTGACCACAACACCACCATCCTCGTGGTCACGCACGACCGCACGCTCGCTAACAAGACGGACCGCAGGTTCCGGCTGCAGCAGGGCAGGCTCACGGAGGAACCCGTCCGCCGCGCTGCCGAACCGGCAGCCATTTAGAGCGCGCTGTTCAGGAGAGCCGGCGTCGGAGCAACGCGGAAGGTGGGGGCGGGCGCAAACCCTTCCTCACCTTTCGCACGTCTTGACCCAACCCTTCCTCACCTTGGTGAGAGGATGGCGTCATGACGTCACCGATCGCCAAGCCGTGGCTCTTCAGCCAGCCCAACCAGGATCCCCTTGCCGCCACAGGCCGCCGGCTGCGGTGGGGTGTCATTGCCACCGGACGGATCGCTTCCCTGGTCTCGAAGGACCTGGCCCTTCTGGAGGACGCGGAGCTGCACGCTGTAAGCTCCCGCGCGCAGCACACCGCGGACGCGTTTGCCAGCGAGTTCGGCTTCGCCGTTGCCTACGGGGACCACGGCGGACGCCACGGCTATGAGCGGCTCCTCGCCGATGATTCTGTGGACGTGGTGTACGTGGCCACGCCGCACGCCCAGCACCACCGGGTGGTCCTGGCCGCGCTTCGGGCAGGCAAACACGTGCTCTGCGAAAAAGCGTTCACCATCAACGCCCGTGAGGCTGCCGAGCTGATCGATGTGGCCCGTGAAAAGAAGCTGTTCCTGATGGAGGCGGTGTGGAGCCGCTTCCTGCCCAGCATGCAGAGGGCGTTCGAGATCGCCCACTCCGGCGAGCTGGGAACCGTCCAGTGGGTCACGGCTGACCTTGGTTTCCCGGCGCCCTACTCCCCCACCGCCAGGCTCTGGGCTGTCCAGGACGGCGGCGGGGCACTTCTCGACATCACCGTCTATCCCCTGCTGTGGGCCCTCGGCACCCTGGGTTTCCCGCAGACGGTCAGCGCCATGGGCACTTTGAACGACGACGGCGTGGACGCCCAGAATGCGCTCACTCTGGGTTACCACCACGGCGCACAGGCACAGCTCACCTCGTCCCTGCTCGCGCACGGCCCTCGCACGGCGACTGTTGCCGGCAGCCTGGGATACCTGCAGACGCTCGGCTCGATCAACAACCCTAAGAAGCTGGTGGTGGGGATCGGCCAGGAAAATCCACGCACGGAACACTTCGAGGTGACGGGCCGGGGCTACACCTACGAGCTTCGTGAGGTGACACGCTGTGTCCAGCAGGGCCTCACCGAGAGCCCCGTCATGCCGCTCGAGGACTCACTCAATACGATGCGGCTGTTCGACGGCGTGCGCGCGCAGCTCGGTGTCGCATATCCGAATGACGCGCACTGAGCTTAGGCCCCCGGCCTTCATCTAATCGAAAGAATTATTGTCTGCGGGTCTGGACTCTCACTTTGGGGCAGGCTTAGGCTGTAGACGATCGTCGATTGTTTCGGTGAGCCTTTGGGGGTGTTAAGCATGACCATTGCGGCTTTGTCGCGGTCTGTGCTGCGCCCCATGCGTCCGGTTCTGCTGGCGGGCGCCGCTGCTGTGGCCTGGCTGGCTGTTTCCGCCCCGGCCGCCGACGCCGACACTTCCCACCAATCCGACTCGCTTGGCAGCACCATTTCTTCGGCTGTCTCGTCTGTCAAAGGCAGTGCGGACAGCGTGACAGGCAATGTTGGCGCGCTGGTCTCCTCGACTGCCCATGAAGCCCAGGCTGCTGCCCAGTCAGCACCGCCTCTTACGCCGCCGCCACCTCCGGCCGTCGATCCGGCTGCCATCCCTGCACCATTGCCGGCGCCAGTTGCGCCGGCGCCGGCGCCGGCGGAACAGCCGCCGGCCGTTGCGCCTCCGACTGCGGCCCCCGCTCCTTCCACGCCAGCGGACGCCCCGGATGTGGCCGTAGTGGCCCCAATTGTGGCGGATGTTGTGGAACCGGTTGACGCCGCCCTGGGCGGCCTGCCGCTCGGAGAGGCCCTCCCGGAAGGCACTTTGGCGGGGGTCGCCGATCCTGTCGTCGCCGTTACTGACGGAGCGCTCACGGACGCCAATCAAGCGATCGTGAAGCCAGTGACCGGGGTTGTTGAGCCGGTCGCCGAGGTCGTGGAACCCGTAGCCGACGCTATAGCACCAGTAACCGGCGCCCTGCCGGTGGAGCTCCCCCTTGAGCCGGTCACCGACGTGCTCACGCAGGCTCCCGTAACTTCGCCCGTCACGGATGCCGTGGCGGGAACTGTGGCGGCTCCGGAACGGCTCCAGGCGGTATCTGGCGCCGAAACAGGACAGATTTCCGCAGCTCCCGTGGGCCCGATCGCTACCGTCACCGCGTCTGTTGTGGTGTCCGCGCCGCCTGTTCAACCCGTCGTCGGATCCCCGGCCCACTTCGGCCATGCCGTCACGCCAAAAGCCGCCGTTCCAACGGGGTCTGCCCCGAAGGTTCCTGCCGGCGGAGACTCGCCGTCCGGTGGGGACCGTACGCCCACGCCCGAGGCGCTGCTGCCCGCTCCGGCCTCAGGATCGGGCAGCGGCACGTCCTCCGGTGGCCCCTCCGCTTCGGCCGCGTGGCTGAACAGCCCCTTTGAATACCTGCCGCTCATGGGTTTTGTTCCCGTCAGCGGACCCCTTCAGCATGTTCCCTCGCCGGTGGCCATAGACCCCGGCTCCTCTCCTGACTAGTTGGGCCCTTTCTGCCTCCCTGCGGCAGACACACGGCCAATCAGGCTGCCATGGGCGCCTGACAACAACTTTTCAGGAGACATCACAATGCACCAGACAGTTCGCAGGGGCCTCTTAGGCACCCTCTTTGCCGGGGGGCTACTGGCCCTCGGCGCTACCGCGGCGAGCGCGGATACCACTGCAACGGGCGCGGTCAACATCGCGTCTGAAACCGTTTCGGCGGACCTTAATGCTTCGACGTCGCTGGGTCTGCTGGGTGGCCCAGCGCCGTCGAATTCTTCGACGGCCAGCGTGGACGCCGATCTTGCCCTCAACACCGGGACCTCGAACGGCAGCACCGTCGCGGCTCCCGCAGCCACCGTGGCAGCAGCCGCGGACGTCAACCTGGGCTCCACCGGAGTGACCGGAACAGACACCACCGTCCCGGCCGTCGACGCGACCGCCCTGGTCGACGTCAACCTCGGCAACACCGGCGTGACCGGAACTGACACCACCGTCCCGGCCGCCGACGCGACCGCCCTGGTCGACGTCAACCTCGGCAACACCACGCTGACCGGAACAGACACCACCGTCCCGGCCGCCACCGTCGCAGCAGCCGCCGACATCAACCTCGGCAACACCGGCGTGACCGGAACAGACACCACCGTCCCGGCCGCCACCGTGGCAGCAGCCGCCGATATCAACCTCGGCAACACCACGCTGACCGGAACAGACACCACCGTCCCGGCCGTTGACGCGACCGCCCTGGTCGACGTCAACCTCGGCAACACCGGTGTGACCGGAACTGACACCACGGCTCCCACAGCCACCGTGGCAGCAGCCGCCGACGTCAACCTTGGCAACACCGCGGTAGGTGGAAGCGACGCCGCTGTTCCTGCTTCTGACGTGGCAGCTGCGGTAGATGTGAATCTTGGCGGTATCGGCACCGGAACAGACACCACCGTCCCGGCCGCCGATGCGACAGCCGCCCTCGACGTCAACCTCGGCAACACCGGCCTGCTGGGTACCGGCACCGTCGCCGACGCCCTCCTGGACGTCAGCCTCGGTAACAACAGCGGAACAGGAACCGGCACCACCACGCCCGACCTTGCCGCCGTCGTCGACGTCAATCTTGGCAACACAGGTTCCTCGGGAACCGGTGCTGACGCCGCCGTCGACCTCGGGCTCGGCACGGGAACGGGCACAACCGTGGACCTGGGCGTCGACCTGGGCATCGGACTCGGCACAGGAACTGTGACCATGCCGCCTGCCACTGATCCCGGCGACGGAACAGGCTCCGGCACCGATCCCGGTGACGGAACGGGTACGGGAGGCACCGGTGGAACGGACACCGATGGCACCGACACTGGCGGCACGGGTGCCGAAGGAACTGGCACCGATGACACGGCAACCGACGGCGCCGGCACGGAGGGTACCGGCTCCGACGCCACCGGCGGTGCCGCAACGGGCACCGGCGCAGGGATCGGCACCACCGCACCGGGAGCCGCCATCCTGCCTGCGGGCTCGGTGACCACCGGGGTCTCCGCATCCGGGGGCATGGCAGCATCGGCAAACGGAAGCATGGCCAACGGAAACACGGCCACCGCACAGCAGACGCTCGCCAACACCGGCGCCGACACGGGGCTGCTGCCGCTGGCCTTGGTGCTGCTGGCCGTCGGAGCGCTGCTGGTGATCCGCAGGAAGAAGGCCTGACGGTCCGGATCCTGTCCGGACAGGGATAACCGCCCTTCGTCGGCGGTCCGCATCTGGGAAGTCCTCGAGACTTCCGGATGCCGGGCCGCCGGCGAAGCCGTGCCCCGGGGACGCCACCTGCGGCCATCACCCGCGACCGGATTTAGTAAGTACACGTATTATCCTTAACACCGAGCCAAAGCTGATAGGACGGCAACGTGTTGGAAAAAACGCCCGGTGGGGTGGCAACGGATGTACTGGGCGGGCGCTACCGGCTGGGTGAGGTGATCGGCCGCGGCGGCATGTCGTCGGTCTATACGGCCACGGACCAGAATCTTGGCCGGGACGTTGCCCTGAAGCTCTTCGCGCCGCAGGCAGCAGATGCCGACGAACTCAAACGGCAGGAAGCCGAGATCCGGCTCCTTGCAACCTTGAACCACCCCGGCCTTGTCACCCTTTTCGACGCCTGAGTGGATACCCGGGTGCCGGACCAACCCAGGCCTTTCCTGACCATGGAACTCGTGGAGGGCCAGGACCTGCGCAGCCGGCTTCGGCACAGCCGGGTTCCGCTCGACGAACTGTCCGTCATCGGCGCCGGCATCGCCGACGCCCTGGCCTACGTTCACGGGCTGGGCATCATCCACCGCGACATCAAACCCGCCAATATCCTCCTGGTCCAGGTCCGGCCCGGCGAGCCGGTGCGGCCCAAGCTGACAGACTTTGGCATTGCCCGGATAGCGGACGGCACGCGACTCACGGCCACCGGCACCATGGTGGGCACCGCCGCGTACCTGAGCCCGGAGCAGGCCATGGGCTCCCCGCTGTCGCCCGCCTCGGACATTTACTCCCTCGGCCTCGTGCTGCTGGAATGCATCAAAGGCACCGTGGAATATCCGGGCAGCCCCGTGGAATCAGCGGTGGCCCGCCTACACCGCGCGCCGGAAATCCCCGACGACCTGCCCGCGGAATGGCAGCACCTGCTGGCCTCAATGACCTCCCTCGAACCACTGGAACGGCCCTCCGCCGCGGACCTGGAAGTGGCTCTCCGGCATGCCCTCGTGTCACCGGATTCCGCCCCGGCGGAGCTGGCGCAGGAGCACACCCGCGTTTTCCCTGCCCTGCCGTCCCGGGCCCCGTCCGTCCTCCCGACCGGTCCTTCCGAAACCCAGCCGACCGCCGAGACGCCAGCACGCGAAACCCCGGCCCGCCCAAAGGCCCGACCAAAGACCCGCCCCGCCAGCGCAAAGGGGCGCCGCCGGCTCCGGATCGGCGCCGGCCTGGCCGCCGCAGCCCTGCTCGGCGGGGCAGCCGCATTTACCGTCGCCGCCAACTCACCTGAAACGCCCGACGTCGTCCCCTACCCCAGCGTCAGCGGCACCTTGGGCGACCATCTCAAAGAGCTGCAAAGGAGCGTTGAACCATGAGCCCACGCCGGGCACCGGCCGCTTGGCGCCGGACGGCCACCGTCCTCACAGGATGCGTGCTGGCAGCTGCACTGGCGGGCTGCGCCAGTGCAGCCCCCGAACTCGAAACCGGCGCGGCCGCAAAGCTTCAGCAGCGGGTCCTGGAGGTCACCCGGTCTGTCGCCGGCAGCAACCCCGCCGCCGCGTTGACGTCCCTGAACAAGCTGTCCACCGAGCTGGATGCTGCCGCGGCCGCAGGACAGGTCTCCTTCAAGCGCCACCGGAGCATCATGGCGGCCATCAGCTCCGTCCGTGCGGACCTCACCGCTGCACAGTCCGCCAGAAAGGCTGCGGCCGACGCGGCCGCCAAAGCCGCAGCTGCGAAGGCCACCGCAACCGTGAAACCCTCACCCCCTGCCGCCCCGGTGATAGTGGTCCCTGCCCCCGCCCCGGTTCCCGCGAACGGCGGACAGCAGAACAACTCCGGGAAGGGCAAATCGGAAGGAAACAAGGACAAGGGCCCGGGCAAAAACAAGGACTAGTCCCGCCAGGGACCAGTCCTTGTTCTACAACCCTCAGGACGGTTCCATAACCCTCAGGGCGGATTCCGCCTGTCAGGTGTTCTCCAACCGTCAGGCAGCCGCTGCCGGGAAACGCTCCCACGCCCGGTGGGCGCCCAGCAGCTCCTGGATCTGCGGAACAACCTGCCCGGCACTGTCGCCGAGCACCACGCCTGCCGCGTCATCCGGAATTCTGGCGGCATCCAGACCGGCGGAACCTGATCCCCAGGCCCCGATCGCCTTGGCGTGGCGGAAGGTCTCGGACAGCAGCAGCACGATGCGGGGATCGAGCGAGGCACCGGGCTCGCCGGCCTTCGGGTCCAGGCCCTGCTCGGCGTCGTCGGCCGGGGCCACAGATCCTGCCAGGATGACGGCGTCGAACTCAGTGGAGCGGGCGGTGAGGTAGGTGCGCTGAACCGGGATCCCGCCGTCGGCCTCTCCCCCGAGCGTCCCGCCGGACGGTGCGATCACCAGCGGCACGATCCCCGCGTCGTCGAGCGCCTTGCGCGCATCCCGGACCGCCTCCAAATCGCTGGATTCGTCCGCCACAATCCCGACCACGCGGCCGGCCACCGGCCAGGTCTTGCCGAGCTGGGAGAGGGCAGGGCTGGGCTGGGCCTCCGGAACGTCCTCGGTAGCCTCTGGGACTGGCATGCCCAGGCCCCGCGCGACGGCGGCGCACAGGGAGGCATCGATGTTCGCCAAAGCGAGCAGCTGGCGCTCACGCACCGGCTTCTCATAGCACTTGCCCAGCTCGAACGTGTACGCCTGGATCACGTGGTCCTGCTCCACGGGAGTGAGGCTGCGGAAGAACAGCCGGGGCTGGCTGTAATGGTCGTCAAAGGAGGCGGGGTTCCTGCGCTGCTTGATGGCTTCCGCCACGGCTTCCGGAACGTCGACGAATGCGCCGAGGTCCGCACCGGCCTTGAACGGGCAGCCGCCGTCGAGGGAGTTGGGGCGGTAGGGGGCCACGCCGGCATGGACGGCGCTCTGGTGCATGCCGTCACGCAGCATGTCGTTCACCGGAGCCTGCGGCCGGTTGATGGGGATCTGCGCGAAGTTCGGTCCGCCCAGCCGCGAAATCTGGGTGTCCAGGTAGGAGAACAGCCTGACCTGCAGCAGCGGGTCGTTGGTGACGTCGATGCCCGGCACGAGGTGCCCGGGGTGGAAGGCCACCTGCTCCGTTTCCGCGAAGTAGTTGACCGGGTTGGCGTTGAGGGTCATCAGGCCGATCGGCTGGACGGGAGCCAGTTCCTCGGGCACAAATTTGGTGGGGTCCAGCAGGTCGATCCCCTCGAACATCTGGTCCTCGGTGTCCGGGAAGGTCTGGATTCCCAGCTCCCATTCGGGATAGGCGCCGGCCTCGATCGCGTCGGCCAGGTCGCGCCGGTGGAAATCCGGATCCATGCCGTTGATGATCTGGGCTTCCTCCCAGACCAGCGAGTGCACGCCCTGCTTCGGCTTCCAGTGGAACTTGACGAGCGTCGTAGCCCCCTCAGCGTCAACCAACCGGAACGTGTGGACGCCGAATCCTTCCATGGTCCGGTAGGAGCGCGGGATGCCGCGGTCCGACATGTTCCACATCGTGTGGGCCTGGGCCTCGGTGTGCAGGGACACAAAGTCCCAGAACGTGTCGTGGGCGCTCTGGGCCTGCGGGATCTCACGGTCCGGATGCGGCTTAGCGGCGTGAACAATGTCGGGGAACTTGATCCCGTCCTGGATAAAGAACACCGGAATATTGTTGCCGACGAGGTCGTACACGCCCTCGTCGGTGTAGAACTTGGTGGAGAAGCCCCGGGTGTCCCGCACGGTATCGGCCGAGCCGCGCGAGCCGAGGACGGTGGAGAACCTGACAAACACGGGCGTTTCCACGTCCTTGGCGAGGAAGCCTGCCCGGGTGATGTTGGCGGCAGTGCCGTAGGAACGGAACACGCCGTGGGCACCGGCACCACGGGCATGCACCACGCGCTCCGGGATCCGTTCGTGGTCGAAGTGGGTGATCTTCTCCCGGAGGTGGTGGTCCTGGAGGAGGATGGGACCCCGCGGACCGGCCTTCAGCGAATGGTCGGTATCTGTCAGCCGGAGGCCCTGCGCGGTGGTCAGGTACTGTCCGGACTGGGCCCGGGCGTGCTCCGGGGCTCCGGTGGGGCTACCGGTCGGGGAGACTGCTTCCGGTCCCTGCTGGTCCGGCTTGGGCGGCAATGGTTCCCTCGGGGTGGTGGGTTCGACGACGGCGGGCTGCTCGCCTGCCGGGGCTCCCGGAATGTTGATTGCTGATTCTTCAGGCACAGAGACGATCCTTTCCGAAGCGACGGCCTAACCGGACTCGGCCGCCGGCGCTGGGCGCCCGGCCGAAAGATAAGCCTACTTAGTACCCTAGGAAACCCCGGGGCCACCCGCAACCGCGGGCCGTCATTTGGGCGCTTCGGGCTTCATAGTCAGCAGCCTTACTTTCTCTCTTCAAATGCCGACGGCTTCCCGCTACGTTGGAGGTGTTCCATCCGAACAAGGGCAATCAGAACCACGGGCCGACCGCCCGTACGCTGAAGGAGTGAACCAAGCATGGCAACTGTCCAGGAATCGATCACTGTCGATGTCCCCGTACGCCAGGCCTACAACCAATGGACACAGTTTGAGGATTTCCCCAATTTCATGAGCGGCGTCGATGCAGTCCGCCAGCTCGATGACACCACTGTTCATTTCGAAACCAGCATTGCGGGTGTGAAACGCGAGTACGACGCCCAGATCACTGTGCAGGAGCCGGACCAGCGCGTTACCTGGGAGAGCCTGAATGAGCCCCGCAACGCCGGCACCGTGTGGTTCGAGTCCCTGGGCGACGACGAAACCAAGGTGAATGTCGAACTGACCTGGGAGCCTGAATCGGCGGTGGAGAAGCTCGGCGCAGCCACCGGTCTCGATTCCCGGCAAGTCGCCTCGGACCTGAGGAAGTTCAAGAAGTTCATCGAGGAACGTGACACCGAAACCGGCGCCTGGCGAGAAAGCGTCAGCGGCGGCGAGGTGGAAGGTGACACTCGTTCGACGGCGGCCGCTCCCGGCGCCGGAACCGGAACCGGCGGCGTCGGTGGCGTGGGTGCCGGCGGCGTGGATGCCGGTGCCGGTGGCGTGGGAGCCGGTGGCGTGGGGGCCGGTGGCGTGGGGGCTGCGGGAGCCGGCGCAACGGGCGCCGGCATCGGAACGGGAGCGAGCAGGGAGACAGGCACCTGGGGAGCCACGGCGGCCGGCGGCAACGGCGACCCGGGCGCAAGCACCGGGTACTCCGAGGGCGCAGGCATGGACGCGGTGCCGGGACGCAGCTACGAATCCGGTGACGCCTATGACGCCTCGGCGACGGAACGGCCCGTGGACGCGGACCCGGACATGGCCGTCGATGCCCCTTACGGCGACGACGAGAACGCCGGTGAGCCGCGCAACGAAACCCGGCACACAGACACCCGCCGGGACGACATTCCCGACCGGTAAGACCAGGCAGCAGCCGGACAAACACAGAACGCCCCGCCACCCAAATCGGGTGGCGGGGCGCTTCCGTGAGTGGCTCAGCCGCGGGGCCGGAGCATTAGCTCAGGCTGGCGACGATCTTGTTGAGCGTGGCGGACGGCCGCATGACGGCTGCTGCCTTCTCGGCATCCGGGCGGTAGTAGCCGCCGATGTCGGCCGGCTGGCCCTGGGCGCCCAGCAGTTCGGAGACGATGGCGTCCTCGTTGGACGTCAGTGCCTCGGCCACCGGCGCGAAGGAAGCCGCGAGGTCGGTGTCCTCGGTCTGCTTGGCCAGCTCCTGTGCCCAGTACTGGGCCAGGTAGTAGTGGCTGCCGCGGTTGTCGATCTCGCCGGCCTTGCGGCTCGGGGACTTGTTCTCCAGCAGGAACGTGCCGGTGGCGCGGTCCAGGGTGTCGGCCAGGACCTGGGCACGCGCGTTGTCCGTGGTGTTGGCCAGGTGCTCGAAGCTGACGGCCAGTGCCAGGAATTCGCCCAGGCTGTCCCAGCGCAGGTGGTTTTCCTTGAGCAGCTGCTGGACGTGCTTCGGGGCGGAGCCGCCGGCGCCCGTTTCGAAGAGGCCGCCGCCGTTGATCAGCGGAACGATGGAGAGCATCTTGGCGCTGGTGCCGAGTTCCAGGATCGGGAACAGGTCCGTCAGGTAGTCGCGGAGCACGTTGCCGGTGACGGAGATGGTGTCCTCACCCTTGCGGATGCGCTCCAGGGTGAAGGCGGTGGCCTTGACCGGGGAGAGGATTTCGATCTGCAGGCCCTCGGTGTCGTGCTCCTGCAGGTACTCGCGGACCTTCTCGATGAGCTTGGCATCATGGGCACGGGTCTCGTCGAGCCAGAACACTGCAGGGGTCTGCGAGGCACGGGCGCGGTTGACGGCCAGCTTGACCCAGTCACGGATGGGCAGGTCCTTCGTCTGGCAGGCGCGCCAGATGTCACCGGGAGCAACCTCGTGTTCGATTAGGACGTTGCCCGAGCCGTCGACCACCTGGATCTTGCCGGGGACCTGCGCCTCGAAGGTCTTGTCGTGGCTGCCGTACTCCTCGGCGGCCTGGGCCATGAGGCCGACGTTCGGGACCGTGCCCATGGTGGTGGGATCGAAGGCGCCGTTGGCACGGCAGTCGTCGATGACAACCTGGTAGATGCCGGCGTAGGAGCTGTCCGGGAGGACGGCCAGGGTGTCGGCTTCCTTGCCGTCCGGGCCCCACATGTGGCCGGAGGTGCGGATCATGGCCGGCATGGAGGCGTCCACGATGACGTCGCTGGGGACGTGCAGGTTGGTGATGCCCTTGTCGGAGTCGACCATGGCGATCGCCGGGCCGTCCTCAAGGCCCTTCTTGATGGCGGCCTGGACGCCCTCGCGGACATCCTCGGGCAGCTCGTCCAGTCCGTTGAGGATGGAGGCAAGGCCGTTGTTGGGGCTGAGGCCGGCGGCGGCGAGCTGCTTGCCGTAGGTGTCGAACAGCTCGGAGAAGTAGGCCTTGACCACGTGCCCGAAGATGATGGGGTCGGAGACCTTCATCATGGTGGCCTTCAGGTGTGCGGAGAACAGCACGCCTTCTTCCTTGGCGCGGGCAACCTGTGCGGCCAGGAATTCGTCCAGGGCGGCTGCACGCATCACGGTGCCATCGATGACTTCGCCGGCGAGCACGGGGAAGGCCTTCTTCAGGACCTTGACGGTGCCGTCTTCGCGGACCAGCTGGATTTCGATGGTGCCGTCGGCCGGGACCACCACGGACTGCTCGTTGGAGCGGAAGTCGTTGGCGTCCATGTGTGCCACGTTGGTCTTGGACTCGGGGGTCCAGGCACCCATGGAGTGCGGGTTCTGCCGGGCGTAGTTCTTGACCGACAGCGGTGCACGGCGGTCCGAGTTACCTTCACGCAGGACCGGGTTCACGGCGGAGCCCTTGATCTTGTCGTAGCGGGACCGGATGGCGGTCTCTTCGTCGGACGTGGGGTTGTCCGGGTAGTCCGGGAGGTTGTAGCCCTGGGACTGAAGCTCGGCAATGGCGGCCTTCAGCTGCGGCACGGATGCGCTGATGTTGGGCAGCTTGATGATGTTGGCTTCCGGCTTCTTTGCCAGTTCACCGAGTTCAGCCAGGGCGTCACCGATCCGCTGCTCTTCAGTGAGGTAGTCGCCGAAGACGGCGATGATGCGGCCGGCCAGCGAAATGTCGCGGGTCTCCACCTGCACACCTGCCGTGGACGCGAACGCCTCGATGATCGGCAGGAACGAATATGTGGCCAGCATCGGCGCTTCGTCGGTGTGGGTATAGATAATTTTGGCCATGCTCGGGCGTCTCCCTGAAGGTCGGCTTGTATCTGGTATTCCGGCTATTTCACCAACCTTTAACTTACCCGAGGTGAACCGGTTGAACCCTACCCGGACGGCCGGATGCCCGTGCATGACCCCGCTCCCGTGACGTCCGCCACATTGTCCATTGTCCCCGGGGCAAAGGAGTCCTAATCTTTTTCTCATAAACGAATACCGCTTCGGCGGCTGAACTCAGTTGGAACCCCTTTGCGGCAGGGGCAGATCAGCATACCCCTACCTGGCAAACAGAAACTTGAACCGTCATTGGCCGGGCTTGTCATCCCCCGGGTAGGTCAATCAGTCACCCGGCGTGCCTCCCGGGCCCGCCCCACCTGATAGGTAGGACCGCAATGACGAGCAAAAAGACCTTGGCCGGCAGCCTTGTGAGCCTTTCCACAGGTCTGCTGGTGGCAGTGAGCGCCATCGGGGGCGCCACAGCATCGTCTGCCACGTCGCAGGACACAACCCAACTGCAAGTCACAAGCACCCCGGCGTCCAGCCCGCAGGGCTACTGGACGCCCGAACGGATGCGCGCCGCCGTTCCCGGCGAAGTGCTGGCAGCCAAGGCGGTGGCCCGGCAGGAGCGCACGGACCCGTCGGCCAGCGTTGCCGTGGAGACCGGTACGGCCACGAGAATCGCCGGCACGGCTGCGCAAAGCCCTGTCACCGCAGCACTGCACGCTGCGGAGGTCCCGGTGAAACACATCGGCAAGGTCTTCTTCACGCTTGGCGGGGTGAATTTTGTCTGCTCCGGCAATTCGGTTGCCGCCACGAACAGGAGCCTGGTGGCCACAGCGGGCCACTGCGTTAACGAGGGACCGGGAGCCTTCGCCACCAACTGGATCTTCGTGCCGGGCTACGTCGACGGGCGCGCCCCCTATGGACAGTGGCCTGCCCGGTCG
Source organism: Arthrobacter sp. NPDC057388 (assembly GCF_042668165.1). Classification (NCBI taxonomy): domain Bacteria; kingdom Bacillati; phylum Actinomycetota; class Actinomycetes; order Micrococcales; family Micrococcaceae; genus Arthrobacter; species Arthrobacter sp. NPDC057388. Next base: position 13,533 of record NZ_JBHVBL010000016.1, on the reverse strand, counting down.
CTGCACGCCGCCCGCAACTGGACCTCCAACGGCGACATCCGGTACGACACCGGCTTCGCGGTCGTGTCCCGGGTCCGGGGACGGGCCCTGGCCGACGTGGTCGGGGCATCCGGCGTCGAGTTCGGCCAGCCCCGTGGCCTGACGTACAAGTCCTACGGCTACCCCGCCGCGCCACCGTTCACGGGCCAGAAGCTGGTCAGCTGCACGGGGACGGCCCATGACGACACCATCAACCCGCAGTTCAAATCGCAGGGCATTGCCTGCGACATGACGGGCGGATCCTCGGGCGGACCATGGTTCGCCCAGGGCGGCGGAACGGATGCCAGCGGGGCGGGCGGCTTCCAGAACTCCGTCAACAGCTACGGGTACGGGACGCGTTCCACCACCATGTTCGGGCCGTTCTGGGGCTCGACCATCATGAAGGTCTACAACAGTGCACAGAAGAAGTGACACCTGACGGTGCCGCGGTAAGCCAGAGCCAGTTTTAAAAGCCCGACGGCGGCCGTCCCCTTAAGGGGGCAGCCGCCGTCGAGCTTTGTATTGGGCCCACGCCGCCAGGGTGCCCTGGCCGAGCGCAGCGAGGCTAGGGAGGCGGCGGGGAGGATTAGTGGAAGAAGTGGCGGGCGCCGGTGAAGTACATGGTGATGCCGGCAGCGTTGGCTGCGGCGACGACTTCCTCGTCCCGGACGGAACCGCCGGGCTGCACCACAGCCCGCACGCCGGCGTCGATCAGGATCTGCAGGCCGTCCGCGAACGGGAAGAACGCGTCGGAGGCGGCCACCGCGCCACGGGCGCGGGCAGGAGCGCTGCTTGCGTTGGCGTTGGAGGCACCACCGGCACCGTCCACATCGGACTCAACCTGCACGCCAAGGGTGTTGGCCCGCTCGACGGCGAGCTTGCAGGAATCGAGGCGGTTGACCTGGCCCATGCCAATGCCCACTGCGGCACCATTGGAGGCAAGCAGAATGGCGTTGGACTTGGCCGCGCGGCAGGCCGTCCAGGCGAAGGCCAGGTCGGCCAGGGTGGCGTCGTCGGCTGCTTCGCCGGCGGCGAGCGTCCAGTTGGCGGGGTTGTCGCCGTCGGCATTCACCTTGTCCGCGACCTGTACCAGCACGCCGCCGGAGACCTGGCGGATTTCGGTCGGATAGCGGCCGTAGCCCTCCGGGAGGGCCAGCAGACGGATGTTCTTCTTCTTGGAGAGGATTTCCACGGCCTCGGGCTCGAAGCCGGGGGCGATGACCACCTCGGTGAAGATGTCCTTGACGGTGTTGGCCATGCCGGCCGTTACCGTGCGGTTGGCTGCAATGACGCCGCCGAAGGCGGAGACGGGGTCGCAGGCGTGGGCCTTGGCGTGGGCGTCGGCGATCGGGTCGGCGGCATCGGCGGATGCCACGGCCACGCCGCAGGGGTTGGCGTGCTTAATGATGGCCACGGCCGGCTCGGCGAAGTCATAGGCGGCGCGCAGTGCGGCGTCGGCGTCCACGAAGTTGTTGTAGCTCATGGCCTTGCCGTGGATCTGGTCGGCCTGGGCGATGCCTACCGGGGCCGCCTTGTCGACGTACAGCGCGGCCTGCTGGTGCGGGTTCTCGCCGTAGCGAAGGACCTCCGAGCGTTCCAGGGCCAGGCCGGCGTAGGCGGGCCAGTCGATGACGCCGTCGCCGTCCTCGTCGAGGAACTGGCTGGCGGTCCAGGTGGCGACGGCGGTGTCGTAGCTGGCGGTGTGTGCAAACGCCTTCGCCGCGAGCCGCCGGCGGGTCTTGAGGTCGAAGCCGCCCTCGGCGGCAGCGCGGACCACGTCACCGTAGAACGCCGGGTCCACCACAATGCTGACGGCGGCGTGGTTCTTCGCAGCGGACCGCACCATGGCGGGGCCTCCGATGTCGATCTGCTCCACGACGTCGTCCTGCGCGGCGCCGGACTTCACCGTCTCCACGAACGGGTAGAGGTTCACCACCACGAGGTCGAAGGCTTCGATCTCCATCTTGGCGAGCGTCTCCATGTGGGCGGGGACGCGGCGGTCGGCGAGAATGCCGCCGTGGACGCGCGGGTGCAGCGTCTTGACCCGGCCGTCGAGCATTTCCGGGGAACCGGTGACTTCTTCGACTTCCTGGACCGGGATGCCGGCCGCGGCGATCTTCTTGGCGGTGGAACCGGTGGAAACAATCTTGACGCCTGCTGCGTGCAGGCCCTTGGCGAGCTCCTCCAGACCGGTCTTGTCGTATACCGAGATCAGGGCCCGGCGGATGGGAACACGGTCAAGCTGCGTCAAGCTCACAAAAGTCTCCGTCTTTATAACGCGGTTGATGTGCCGCGGTTGGTGGGGATACGGCCAGTTTATCGTGTCGGCGGGCCTCGGCTGGCTGGCGGGCACAGTGTGAAGGCCGGCCCCTCCGGAAGCCGGGCGGCGCGGCGCTCCGGGGCGTTCTGCAACGTAAGGTTTAAGCAGGAGGCCGAGATGAACATTTACACCGCTGTGCCCAGTGGCGAGCAGGTTGTCCAGGAACTGCCGTGGCGCTGGAAGGTGCAGGGCCGGATCTTCGTGATCGGCGGCCTGGGATTCATGTTCGATGCCTGGGACGTCACCCTTAACGGCATCCTCATTCCGCTGCTGTCCACCCACTGGAGCCTCACTCCGGGCGAGGCCGGCTGGATCGGCACGGCCAACCTGATCGGCATGGCCCTGGGTGCCTTCATCTGGGGCACCATCGCCGACACCATCGGGCGCCGGAAGGCCTTCACGGCCACGCTGCTGATCTACTCGCTCTTCACGGTCCTCGGCGCCTTCTCCCCCGACTTCATCTGGTTCTGCGTGTTCCGCTTCATGGCCGGCTTCGGACTGGGCGGCTGCATACCCGTGGACTACGCACTGGTCGGTGAATTCACACCGCGCAGGCAACGGGGCCGGGTCCTCACCGCCATGGACGGCTGGTGGCCCGTAGGTGCTGCTCTCTGCGGCTTCGTGTCCGCCTGGCTGGTGGCCGCCTTCGCGGACTGGCGGCTGACCATGCTCGTCATGGTGCTCCCGGCCCTGCTGGTGTTCTGGGTCCGGCGCAGCGTGCCGGAGTCGCCGCTGTTCCTGATCCGCAAGGGCCGCCGCGACGAAGCCGCCCGGGTGATCGACGGCCTCATCGAGGCCACCGGTGCCGAGCCCCGTGCCTACAGCCTGCCGGAGCCGCAGGCCGTGCCGCGGCTGTCCCCCGGCAGCGCGTGGCAGCAGCTGCGCGGCGTCTGGCAGTTCAACTGGAAAATCACGGCCGCTGCCTGGGCCCTGTTCATGAGCATCCTGCTGGTCTACTACCTGTCCCTGACCTGGATGCCGCGGATCCTGATCGGTGCCGGGTTCGCCGAATACAAGGCGTTCCTGACGACGGCGGGGATGGCCGCCGTCGGGCTTTTGGGTGTCATCGCGGCAGCGCTGCTCGTGGAGCGCCTGGGCCGCAAGTGGCTGTTGGCCATCACCGGGCCGCTGTCTGCGCTGATCCTTGTGGTGGTGGCGTTCGTGGTGGACGTGCCCACGGCGGCGGTGTTCTGGCTCCTGGTGTTCGGGTTCGTGGTGCAGGTGGCCATCCCGGTGCTCTACGCGTACGTGTCCGAGCTCTACCCCACGGAACTGCGCGGCAGCGGGTTTGGCTGGGCGTCCACCTTCTCGCGGCTGGGTGCCGGGCTCGGCCCGCTCATTTTCGCGAACTACTTCTGGCCGCAGCTGGGGCTGGCGACGTCCTTTGCCCTCGCCGGCGGGCTGGTGGTCCTGTCCGTGCTCTGGATGGCGTTCTTCTCACCCGAAACACGCCAGCGCCGCCTCGAGTAGCGCTTCTCCCCGGCAGCGGCGGGGGCATTCCCACAGGCCGGAACACCCCCGCCGCTCTGCAGAGGCGGCTGCTACTGGATGCAGGTCACGTGGACGGTGAGCGATACAGCGCGGGTCTGGGTCACAGACCAGCCCCTCTGGTCTCCCACCGTGACAGGCTGGCTGGCCGTCACCTGGTTGCTGGAAGTCGTAATAAGGCCGCTGAACCCGCCCCCCATAGCCACTTGGCCTGCGTCGCAGAGGGCCGTCACGGTGAATGCCGAACCGGTCGAAGACCTCACGCTCGCGCTTGTTGAGGCCGCGGCTCCGGTGGCACCCGTCTCGCCCTTCTCGCCCTGGGCTCCGGTCGCGCCGGTGGCACCCATGGCCCCGGTCTCGCCCTTCTCGCCCTTTTCCCCCGGGGCGCCGGTGGCTCCGGGGTCACCCTTCTCACCCTGGGCACCCGTGGCCCCGGTGTCGCCCTTCTCCCCCTGGGCGCCGGTCGCGCCAGTGTCCCCGGTGTCACCCTTCTCACCCTGGGCGCCGGTCGCGCCAGTGTCCCCGGTGTCGCCCTTCTCCCCCTGAGCGCCGGTCGCGCCAGTGTCCCCGGTGTCACCCTTCTCACCCTGGGCGCCGGTTGCTCCGATCGCACCGGTTTCACCTTGGATCCCCTGCTGCCCCGTGGCCCCGGTGTCGCCCTTGACTCCTTGGATGCCTTGCAGCCCCTGGATCCCCTGGCTGTTCCAAGAGATGGCCGTCTCCTTTTTGCCGTCGCAGGTGGCGCCACCGGACAGAATCCGGAGCTGGCCGCCGTTGTTGTTGTTATAGCAGCCGCTGATCTCGCCTGCAGCCGGCGTCGTCGCCGAGGCGTAGACAGCCGTGACGGCACCGGTGCCGAGAACCAATGCTGCTGTGAGACCGAGAACCTTTGGGCTGGATTTAGTAATGCTGAAGTGCGACATGTGAAACCTCCTGGCAAGCCGCGTGCTGGATGAGACGCAGTCAGCGTAGGTGCTGTTCCCGGCGAGCAACCAGCGTAATTCAGGCGCTGCGGTACCCATTTTTTCGCAGACGCTACCCGGACGGCCGGAGCCAATTACTCGCTAGTGCGGAGGCGTGGCCGACTCAAGTATCGACACAAGGCGGCGGCCACAGCGGGCACAGGCCAAGCAGGTAGTAGCTCAGTCCCCCCTAGGGAGCCAACTGGGGGCCGGCTGTTACTTGGGGGCCCGGGCGTACTCGGCGGCCAGGGATGCCAGGGTGGAGACCAGCAGCCGCCGCTCCACCACCTTGATCCGTTCGTGCAGGGTTTCTTCGGTGTCGCCGTCCTCGATGGCCACGGCCTCCTGCGCGATGATCGGGCCGGTGTCCACACCGGCGTCGGCCCAGTGCACAGTGCAACCCGTGACTTTCACTCCGTACGCCATGGCGTCCCGGACCCCATGGGCACCGGGGAAGGACGGCAGCAGGGCCGGGTGCGTGTTGAGGTATTTTCCATCGAAGGCGTCGATGAACTCCGGGCTTACGATCCGCATGAAGCCCGAGGACACCACCACGTCAGGCTGGTACGCCGCAACGGCCTCGGTCAGGGCCGCGTTCCACTCCGCGCGGTCGGAGTAGGCCTTGAAGTCCACGACGAACGTGTCAATCCCGGCCGCAGCAGAGCGCTCCACACCATAGGTAGCCGGCCGGTCCGCGCCCACGGCAGCGATCTCAACATCCAGGTCCCCGGCTTGAACGGCGTCGATGACGGCCTGGAGGTTGGAACCGGTTCCGGAGACGAGGACTACTATGCGCATTGCTCAAGCTTAGGCGGCTGCTCGCGTAGGCTGGAAAACATGAACCCCACACCGGGCCCCCGGGGGCCGCAGCGGACCGCGCGTCCGCTCAGCGAGGAGGCCAAAGCCTCGCTCCAGAAGACGCACAACCTGTTCCGCATGTTCATTGTGGCGGTGCTGGGCGCCTTCTTCGTGTTCCAGCTGGACATCGCGTACCTCTGGCTCACGGCCATTCTGACTGCGGCGGGGATAGCGCTGGGGATCATCGTGCTCATCCGGGCCATCCGCTTTAAGGAATCCAAACTGGTGCTGTTCGGCACGATTTCCGGCCTGGTGGTCTCCGCCGTCATGGTTCTTCTCGTGCTGACCTCGGCGTTGTTCTTCAACCAGGTGCGCGACTTCCAGCAATGCTCCCGCCAGGCGCTGACCAGCAAGGCAAGCACGGAGTGCCGGGTCCAGCTGGAGAACTCGCTGCCGGGACCGCTTCAGCAGTCCGTTCGTTAGGGCCGCCTGCCTCCGAGGCTGCTCCCCGGGAACCTAATTGCCGCCCGGGGCAGTCCCGAGCTCGGCGTCCCGCAGCTGCCGGCGCTCCAGCCACGGTCCCGCTGCGTACCCAATGACGACGCCGATGCCCACTTCCGCTGTCAGCCAGACCGCCGTCCACAAAGGGTCCGGGCCGATGTCCGTAAGCCGGCCGATTCCGGCCGAGCCGTGCGCCAGCCAGGCGAGGGCGCCTGCCAGCACGCCGGCAGAGACCCCGATGATAAGTGCCAGGAACAGCGTGGACGCTGCCGCGGTCAGCCAGCGGACGTGGAGCTTGATGGACAGCCATTCATCGAAATGGTTTTCGCCCTCGCGCAGAAACCACCAGCCGGCCAGGACCCCGGCCAACACGGGAACCACCAGCGCCACGAATCCGAAGTCCAGCGGACCGGCAGGAATCGCCGCAAAAACCGGGATGGTCGGAAGCGGTCCCACGGCGGTCCCCAGCGGAGCGACGTGTGACCCGGCCCCGAGGGAAAATCCCGAGCCCGTGAGCCAGGCGAGCGCGAAAACGGCGAGGTTGGGGAGGAAGCCGAGCTGCGCAATGGTGAGGGCCGCGCCTCCGACGGGTCCGGCGTCGAGCGCTTCGTAAACCGCGACCACGAGGTTCCAGTGAATGAAAAGGTCAATGGCCAGCAACGCCGAGGAGATGGCGAGCGCCGCCACGACCGCCACGAATCCGGCCTTGGCTGCTGAGGCCAGATACGACCCCGCCCACCGCGAGTGCTGGCTGGTGCGGGCAATCCAGTCCACCGCGTCGACGCCGATCAGCCGGCTCCACGAACCGGCCTCACGCCGGGCGCCGATCACCATCCCGAGCCCGAACGGAACCAGCGGCAGGAGCCCGGCCCACCACAGGAAGACCCCAACGTCCTCGGTCCGGCAGATGAACCCGGTGGCGATGCCGAAACCCGCGTAGACCAGCCATGAGCCAAGCAGCGCCTGCCACAGCTGGTCGGTGTACGAGGCCCGGGCCAGGCGCCGGCCCGCCCGCCAGGCCAGCAGGAACGGGATAAGGGTCAGGCCCAGCGGAAGCAGCCACAGCGTGCCGGCCTCGGGCGTCGCGGCAGCGCCCTCCCCCACTGTGGTGAGGTAGAGCGGCACCCCATGGATGACCAGCCAGGCCTGGCCGGCCAGCCGGGCCAGGACGTCGAGGCCCGCATTTCCGAACCCGGAGGTCGCCCAGACCGCAACGATGGGCACGAGGACCGCCAGCGCCGAGATGACGGCCGCCTGCGCGGACTCAAGCCCGCCCTGCAGCCACAGGGGCATGGGTAGGCCACGGTCTCCGGTCTGGTCAGCACGCAGTTTCATCGCCTCCCATCGTGCCACGCGGGGCCGCGCCGACCCGGCTTCGACAGGCTCAACAGCGCGGGAAAGTCGGACGGTCTTGGGCCTGCACCGCTATTGGGCTGGCCCGGCGGCAAGCGCTTTTTCGGAAGGCCCGACGTAAAATTAGCTTGTCCGCATTCAGTGGTTGGAGGCAGAAAATGACTACCGCATCCCCACATGCACACGGCGTTCACTTTGGCAGGACGGACGTCCAGAACGCCGGCATGGGTGTAGGTATTGTCTTGATGGTGGTCGGTGTCCTGGGGTTCATCCCGGGAATCACCGCACGGTATGGCGAACTGATGTTCCTTGGGCCTGATTCGCACGCCATGTTCCTGGGCCTTTTCCAGGTGTCCATGCTGCTCAACATCGTGCAGCTGGTCATCGGTGCAACGGGCTGGGCCATGTCCCGCGGCGAGATGGGCGCGCGGAGGTTCCTGCTGGGCGCCGGTGCGCTGTACATCGTCCTTAGCATCTACGGGCTCAGTGTCGGAGTGGATTCGGCGGCCAACTTCCTGTCGCTGAACATGCTGGACAACTGGACGCACATGGTGCTGGGCGTGCTGATGATTGCCTGTGGCTGGATGTTCTCACGGCATTCGGTCGAGGACAGGAGATAGCCCGGAACGCGAACGCCGGGAACTAGGAGCCGCGAATGAATAGATATCTAATCTGAGTATTCGTACTACCGGTTGGTGCAGGCGGCCACGCAAGGCGTGGGCGGCTGCACCAACTTTTTGCCTGGAGAAGCGTTTGTCCGGGAAAGTGCCCGGCACGCAGTGGTCAGGCCAGGCAGGGTCGCGCCAGGGAGGGTCAGGCGTTAGGCAGGGTCACGCCAGGGAGAGCACGAAGGAGAGCACAAACCCGGCGGCCGTGCTGAGCGCCACCGCCGGACCGCCGTGCTCGAAGGCTTCCGGCATCAGGGTGTCGGCAAGGGAGGCGATGACGGCCCCGGCGGCAAAGGCCAGCGGCAGAGAGATGGTCTCGGGATCCGTGCCGGACAGCGGGCCGGCGCCCAGGACGACGGCGGCCACGAGCAGCACCGCGCAGACAGTCCATAGCGTCATAATTGCCCCGCCCGTGTGGCCCTGGCTGCGCATGGACGCGGCACCCACCAGCGCCTCCGGCAGGTTGGATACGAAGATCGCGGCCAGGAGCGCCAGACCCCCTGTGCCCTCCCCCAGCGAAACACCAAGGGCAATGTTCTCGGGCACCCCATCCAACGTCACGGCTGCCAGCAGCGCCATTCCCGCGGCGCCCCGGGTGGAGGCGGGCGTGGGGGCCCGCTCTTCGGCAGCCGCGTCCGTGTCCAGCTTCGCGCTGCCGCGGAACTCGCCGGCCGGCACCGGTTTGGATCCTGGCTGCGCCCATCGGTCCAGCAGGGCACTCAAAGCCGTGAAGACCGCCGCACCGACCAGGAGGCCGAGCGCAGCACGCACAATGCCGCCGCGCTGATACGCGTCCTCAAACAGCTCAAACGTCAGGGCCGTGATTAGCGCACCCGCTGCGAACGACAGCAGGATCGCCAGCAGGCGTTTTGGCAGTTCGAAGCGGACGCCGATGAGGGCGCCCAGAACAAGTGCGCTAGAAGCCACCGCGCCGAACAGGAGGGAGGTTCCCACACGGTCAGTATAGGATCGGGAGCCGTGACCGGGAACGGCGCCGCCGGTCAGCTATTTAAGGCGGATCAGGACGTACGGCTCACTGGGCAGGTTGCCGGCAGCCCATGGTTCCTCGGAGGGGTCGCTCCGAACTTCCCCACGGCCGTCGTGCAGCACGGCACGCACCGTTGCCGCAATGGCGACGACGGCGATTGCAGCCAGCAGCACAAGGACGACGACAATGGATCCAGACATCCTCTGAGCACCTTCTGGGTTAATTTTATTGCGTTTGAACACGCCGCTCACGGGTGAAAATTTTCCCTCTGGACGCGAAAGGATCCCGGGCATATTCTGGTCTCCCATTGCGCTGGGGGGTGATTCGAATGGGCAACAGATTGCGCCTGCTCAAGGCGGCCCTTCTGCGTGCACTCCTGTTGCCCGTTCTCCTGGCTCTTGCCTGGATTGTGTGGGGCTTGGCGTCTGCCAGTACCGCGTCCGCGGACAGCGGCACGGCCGGCCCGGACGCAGCACCCGCGGTGACCAAATCCGTTTTGTCTGCTCCATTGACCTCCGCTGTGTCCGGGGTGGCGCGGTCCACCAAGCTGCTGCCGGCAGTTCCAGCGCTCCGGGCGCAGCCGAGCCTCGCGGCAGTTACCGGGCCATTAGTGAGCGAGCCTCTGTCGTCCGCCGTCGGGACTGTGGCAGGCACCGCCGGCACTGTGGCCACCGCCTCCTCGACGGCGGTTTCCACCGTGACCACCACCGTCACCACAGCTGCTGCACCCGTACTCGACACGGCAAACAGCCTCATAACAGCCGCCGAAGACATCGTTGCGTCCGTCCCCCGGTTGCCCGTGGCCCCTCCGGTGCCGGCTATCCCTGCGGTGCCTGTTCCTGCCGTGCCGGTTCCTGCGGTGCCTGTTCCTGCCGTGCCCGTACCGCCGGCGCCAGTTCCCTCTATGCCAGTGCCGGAAGTGCCTGCAGCTCCCCTGCCGGGTACCACACCAGCGGGACCGGGTCCCGGCGCCGCCCACGCGGGTCTTGCCGAGGCGCCACATGCCGGTTTCCGTCCGGGGGGAAGGCCCGCGACAAGCGCTGCAAAGGCAGCAGACGTGGCTGCACCAGCCGCACCAGCCGCGCCCATCTTCCCGGCCGTGCAGGCAACAGACACAGATCTGCCCCTTGCCGGGACCGGCCTTTCGCTGGCCGAGCTCCACATGACAACGCCCGAGCGGCCGGAACTGGCGGCCGCAAAAGCTGCCACCCATAAACTCCACCTCCACGCGCAGCACGGAGAAGGCCACCTCGACGCCTTTGCCGTAAGTGAGGGAACGTCGGGGAACTCGTCCTCAGGCTCCGAAGCTTCCGGCGCCCAGGCGGCCGAAGCCGCAGGCGAATGGGACCGCACGCAACTGTTTGCCGGAGCCCGCGTGTTTGATGCTGTTCGGCACCTTCCCGCCAGTCCAGCTTTTGATCCGGGGTGTTCGCCCGACTGAACAGGTCAGCCCTGCCCACTTACCGGGCAGGAACGACCCCCCTGCGCAACCCTGCGCAGACCACCAAGTTCAGTCAGGAGACCATGTCATGTCCACGCACGCCCCGCTGTCAGCCGCCCCCCGCCCGTCCCGTCCGCAGTCCGGAGCCGGTAGCCGGATCGGCAACTGGCCCGACCCGATGCGCGGCCGGATCGGCAACTGGCCGGATCCCATGTCCGGTGTTATCGGCAACTGGCCGGATCCGATGCAGCAGCAGCGCTAGGAAATGTCCACGCCGGGCCAGGGCCCTGTTCGGCGCTGAAACCGGATCGGACGAAACAAGAAAGTGTCGCCGCGTGGCGGCGCGGCGACACTTTCCTTTTTCAATAACCAATCCGCCTACGCAGGGGCGGGATCGCTCTTCCCGTGCGGCTTCTGTGTTCGCCTGCTGTCCGGGGCCGCCGGCGTTGCGTGCTGCGCGGTTACCCCGTCTGCGGCGGTGACTGCCCGCAGGTCAGGTTCCGCAGGAGCATCCGCTGCCGGCGACGGCGGAGCGCCTTCCGCCGGCGCTGCTTCCGCGGACACACCGGCTGCGGCAGAACTTACTTTCGCAGCGCCGCCCGCTGCGTCCGCGGTCTGCGCTTCGTCCGGCGCACCTTCGACCGACGCACCTTCGACCGGCGCACCGTCGTCCGCCGCACCTTCGTCCGGCGCACCGTCGGCCGGTGCATTCCGGGGCTTGTCCGGGCCGGGTTTGGCCCGAACGGGAAAATAGCTGATCACCCGGGCGAGTTCCCTGCCCAGGACAGTTCCCCCGACGACATCAGGCGGAAGTGCCTCCCGTTCGGCTTTCCGGGCAGCCTCCAGTGCCTGGCGGCCTGCCTCCGTTATGGACACCTCGTTGTGCCGCCGGTCCTGTGAACTGGACGCGCGCGACACAAGCCCTGCCCCCTCCAGCCGGGACAGCACACGGCCGATCGACTGGCTGCGGACCTTGATGTCAGCGGCCAGCTGCTCCTGGTTCAGCGGCCCGTCGAGTAGGCCCTGCAGCGCGATGACTGCCGCGTGGGTGAGGCCGAGTTCGGCCAGGGCCTGGTCCTGCCTTCGCTGGACAAGCCTGGCGGCCATGGACAGCAGCTGGTGAGGGCCCCACTGGTCTGCGTCAGGATTCGGGACCATCGGTTTAGACCTTCTTTCCCCTTTGAGCCCGTGCTGGCACCATGGCCAGCCCCAAATGCCGGCGACACCGGGGCCGGTAACCCGGCCCCGGTGTCAGGCATACTAACGGCGGGTGTCCTCAACGCCGTCGGTCTCAATGCGCTCCTTGCGGACCTGTTCGTCCACGGTCACCTCGTCAGTGACCGTTTCGGTGTCCAGCCTGACGCGCTCAACCGGCACGGCTTCCTTGTCCACCACGGGGCGTTCCTCGTGGAGGACCACTTCGTGCTCTGCCTCGCTGATGTCCGGGCCCCTGAGCGCCTCGTCCCGGTTTCCTTCGGTAATCGGTTCGCGCTCCACCCGCACTTCCTCGCGCTGCACGGGAACTGTCTGGGTCACATTCTCGGTGACCACGTACTTGCGCAGGCGCGCCCGGCCGGCAGCCTGCCTTTCCGTGCCAACATTTATGCGTTCCTCGGAGCGGGTCATGGCGTCGTCGTCGCCCAGCCTTGCGGTGGCGTCACCGGCCCTGTCATCTGCCGCGCTGTAGGTTCCGCCGCTTCCTGCCGCAGCAAATCCCGCGTCCCGCTCGGTTGCGGTGGACTGGTCTGCCGTCCGGCCAAAGTCGGCGCCATGCCCGTTGGCAGCCTCGGAGTAGGTCACGTTGCCGTGCAGCTGATAGTGGTCATAGAGCCGGTCTTCTTCTGCCGGATCAAGGTGGCCGTCGGTGTCCACGCGGGGGGCATCCTTGACCTGGTCCTTCGTGTACGGAACAACAATGTCGGCCCCTTCAACCCGTGCTCCCTCAAGCGGAATGAAGGATTCCGACGTCCCGAAAAGTCCCGTCCGTGCCGTCACCCAGGTTGGCTGTCCGTTGTCATCATCCGCATAAACCTGGCCGACGGAACCGATCTTGTCTCCGTCGACGGAAAGGATGTTTCCGCTCTTGTTGAGCAGGTCGTCGATGTGTTCCTTGGTGAGCATGCTGTCTCCTTGGAGTTTGACTTCGTGTTCACATTTGGCTGTTGACGCTAAGGCCGACGGCGGCACCCCCGCGGCGCGGCATCCGCCGTCCCGCAGCGGGCAACCCGCCGTCCCTGCCGAGGCCGACGCTCCGACCTCGCACATATACCCTAAGCATGCTTACTATCAGATTGGCAAGCCTGCTTAGCTTTTTTCTTCCGGGAGAGCGCCGCTCAGTCTGGCTGCACAACCCCATCCCTGGGGCGCGGCTGCCGGAACCAGGGGCGGCAGCAGGAAAAATAATGACAAGGGTACTTACTATTTATTAGTAAACATGCTTACCATTGCATGCCAGCACTGCTGGTTCTGAACAGCCGCTGACCCTTTCGGAAAGAGAGAGCGAAGATGACAGAGAATCAATGGCCGCAGGATGAAAGCCTTACGACTCCCCCGGCCACACAGAACTCGGCTTACAACGCGGGCACCACCGGCTACGGCAACACTGGCGCGGGAACCGCGGACTACGCAGGCACCGCCGGCTACCAGGATGATGCCTCCAAGAAGGACGTCGCGAAGGACGAGGCGGCAAACGTCGCCAGCGAGGCTAAAGGCGCAGCCCAGAATGTGGCGGAGACCGCCAAGACCGAGGCGAAGAACGTCGCCTATGAAGCCAAGAACAGCGCGCGGGATCTGCTGCACCAGGCGAAGTCGGACCTGACCAGCCAGGCCGGCACCCAGCAGACCAAGGCCGCTGAAGGCATCCGCAACATCTCCTCGCAGCTGCGCAGCATGGCCGACGCCCCGGACCAGCAGGGTGTGGCCTCGGACCTGATCCGCCAGGCCGCCGACCGCTCCGCAGACGTCGCCTCCTGGCTGGACAACCGGGACCCGGGATC
>NZ_JBHVBL010000015.1:0-92270 GCF_042668165.1 Arthrobacter sp. NPDC057388 | reverse complement strand
TAATTTGGCCCTTGCATAACCCTCGCCACACCCACGCGGGCAAAAAAAGGGGGGGGCCCCCGTGGGGCCCGGGTTTTTTTAAAACCCAACGGGCCGGCGGGGGGAACCCCCCCCCGTCGTCCGCTGCAGTTTTGGCAATTGTTCCGGACAGCTCCGTTCCGGCTGCCGGCTCAGTCCAGGCCGAGCTCGTCCTTGCTGAAGGCGTAAAGGTAGGGCACTCCGGCTTCGGCTTCGATCTTTTCCTTGGCTCCGGTGTCGCGGTCCACGATCACGGCAACGGCCACGACGTTGCCGCCGGCGTTGCGCACGCCCTCGACGGCGGTGAGCGCGGAACCGCCGGTGGTGGAGGTGTCCTCGAGAACCAGGACCTTCCGGCCCTCGACCGACGGGCCTTCCACCTGCCGGCCCATGCCGTAGGACTTCTGTGCCTTCCGGACCACGAACGCGTCGATGGACCGGCCGGCGTCCGTGGCAGCGTGCATGACGGCGGTGCCCACCGGGTCGGCACCCATGGTGAGGCCGCCGGCGCACTCAAAGTCGATGCCGGCGTCGTCAATGAGGGACAGCATGACCTGGCCCACGAGCTTGGATGCCTCGTGGTGCAGGGTGATGCGGCGCAGGTCGATGTAGTAGTCGGCCTCGGCACCGCTGGACAGGATGACCTTGCCGCGGACAACCGCGAGCTCCTTGATCAGTTCCAGAAGTCGGGCACGGGCAGCGGTGGTGGAAAGCGAGTCCGGGGTGGCAGTCATGGGTTCCAGTTTAGTCGGGCCTGATGCCCTGTCCGGCGCCGGCCCCGCACGGCGTGCAAAGGCCGGCGCATGCTCGGGCAGGGGACCGTGCGCGATCAGCCTGGGCAGCAGCCCCGTCAGCGCGGGCAGGTGCTGGACCATGTACAACACCGCCGCCGGAGGTCCGGATCTCTTGCCGGTGAAGAGCGGGACAAAGACCCCGCGGTGCATGAAGCGCTGGACGGACTGGATGATGACCGTAGGCAGCTGCCGCCGCCGCTGCACCGCTGCCAGGTCCTTTTCCGTGACGTTGCGGCGCAGCAATGCGGGTGCGAGCCGGGCGGCCGCGGCGACGGCGTCCTGGATGGCAAGGTTGATTCCCACCCCGCCTGCCGGGGACATCGCATGGGCGGCATCGCCGATGCACAGCAGCCCGTCCACGTACCAGCGCCGCAGCCTGTCCAGCCGAACGTCGAGCCAGTGCAGGTCGTCGAGGGACCGGATGGCGTCAACGCGGTCGGCAAGGTCCGGGCGCAGCGCGGCGATCCGTTCCCGGAACCGCTCCACTCCTTCGCGCTTGATGCGGTCTCCGGCGCCTTTCGGAGCGAAGTAACCCATCTGGAAGTAGGTGTCCCGGAACAGGGCGATCACGGCGTCCCGCTCCCCGAAGGCCGGAACGATGCCCGCCACCTCCCCCTTCTCGGATTCCGCCCGCGGCAGCTTGAACCACCAGGTGTCGAACGGGACAGGGTATTCCTTCGAGCGCAGTCCGGCCCGTTGGCGCAGTACCGAGTGCCGGCCGTCGGTGGCCACCACCAGGTCTGCCCGGAGCTCACCTTCTGTCCCGTCTTTGGTGACGTACCTGATGCCGGCGACCCGGCCGCCGTCGTACATCAGGGACGTGACCTTGTGCTCCATCAGGAGCGTGAAGGTGGGCTCCTCCCCGGCGGCGCGGGCGAGGAAGTTCAGGAAGTCCCACTGCGGCATCATGGCGATGTAGTTGTACGGCGGCCGCAACGCACCGAAATTGCCCAGCGTGATGAGGCGTCCGCCGGGCTGTGGGAAGGCCACGTTGCGCAGCCGGCTCTGCGGCAGTTCGCGGAACTCACCCCCGAGTCCGAGTTCATCGATGAGCCGGACGGTGGAGGCATGGACGGTGTCGCCGCGGAAGTCGCGGAGGAAATCCCCGTGTTTTTCCAGGACCGTGACCCGGACGCCTGCCCGCGCCAGCAGGAGGCCCAGCATCATGCCGGCCGGACCTCCGCCCACCACCGCGCATCCCGTACTCTCCATGAGCCATACGGTACGCCTCCCGCCGCGCCGGGCACAGGGCCCGAACTGGCAGCTAATGACCCCAAATGGCGCACTTGGGGTCATTAGCTGCCAGTTCGCGCTGCGGTTTAACCCGGGCGGAAACAGTTGAGCCCTGCGGATCCCGCTGACTAGTGTGGACCACATGCGCAAACTCCAGGCCAAGATCATCGAAGAAATGGGCGTTCAGCCCCGGATCGATCCCGCAGAGGAGGTGCGCAAACGCGTCACTTTCCTCAAGGAGTACCTGAAAGCCACCGGCACCAAGGGCTTCGTCCTGGGCATTTCCGGTGGCCTGGACTCCTCGCTGGCCGGGCGCCTGGCCCAGCTCGCCGCCGAGGAACTGCAGGCGGAGGGCACGGACGCCCAGTTCGTGGCCGTCCGCCTCCCCTACGGCGTCCAGCACGACGAGGAGGACGCACAGGCGGCCCTGGACTTCATCAAGGCCTCCAAGGAATGGACGTTCAACATTTCAGCCGCCGTGGATGGCTTCGAGGACGAGTTCGAAAAGACGGTCGGCAACGGGATCTCGGACTTCCACAAGGGCAACACCAAGGCCCGCACCCGCATGATCGCGCAGTACGCGCTGGCCGGGGAGCACAACTACCTCGTCATCGGCACGGACCACGGCGCTGAATCCGTCACCGGATTCTTTACCAAGTACGGCGACGGCGGAGCCGACATTTTGCCGCTCTTCGGGCTGAACAAGCGGCAGAACCGCGCCCTGCTCGAGCACCTCGGCGCTCCGGAGCGGGTGTGGAAGAAGGTGCCAACCGCCGACCTCCTGGACGACAGGCCCGGCCGCACCGACGAAGACGAACTCGGCCTGACCTACGACCAGATCGACGACTACCTCGAGGGCCGCGAGATCCCCGAGGGCGCGGCGGCGCTGATCGAGGAGAAGTACCTGCGGACCCGGCACAAGCGCACTGTCCCGGTCAGCATCTTCGACACCTGGTGGAAGGGCGAGGGCCCGGAGGAACCCCGGGCGGGGCTCTAAGCGGGAAGGCGGGGCTCTAAGCCGGCGCCTGAGGCTGCGGTCCTAGGGCAGCAGCATGATCTTGCCGCGGCCGTGGCCCATGCGGCAGATGTCCAGGGCATCGGCGGCTTCGATCAGGGGCATCCGGTGCGAAATCGTAAAGGTGATCTGGCCCTCGGCGGCCAGCGTCCCCACCTCCGCCACCCGCCCCTCCAGCTGCTGCACAGCCGCCAGCCCGGCAGCCGCTGACTGCTCGCCCGGAACCGTCGTGACCGCCCGGCCGTTTCCCTGGAGCAGCTCGGCGGTGGCCGCCAGCGAATCCTCGGTCCCCACGGTGTCCAGGACGGCCATGACGGTGCCGGCCTCGTCGGCCACTCCGCGCACCCGGTCCGCGAGGCCGGGACCGTACGTCACCGGTTCGGCGCCCAGCTCGCGGAGATACTCCTGGTTGGCCTGCGACGCCGTGCCGACCACCCGCGCGCCGAAGGCCTGCGCGATCTGTACTGCGGCCGAGCCAACACCGCCGGCTGCTCCATGGATCAGCACCGTGTCCCCGGCTCCCAGGTTCAGCTGCTTCAGTGCCGAATACGCCGTGCCTCCCGCCACCGGGATACACGCCGCCTGCTCGAAGTCCACACCGGCCGGCAAGGGGGTCAGCTGGTCAGCCGGCACCACCGCTTCGGTCCGGTAACCACCGAGCAGTCCGTTCCAGATGACCTCGTCACCCACGGCAAACCCCTCAAAAGCAGGTCCGACGGCGGTCACCACACCGGCCGCCTCACTGCCGGGCACCGCCGGAAAATCGAGCGGAACCCACTTTTTCAGGTGGCCCGCCACGAGCTTCCAGTCCGCGGGGTTGACGCTGACCGCCCGGAATTCCACCCGCACCAGGCCGTCACCCGGCTCGGCCAGCTTCTCCGTGCCCACCTTCAGGACCTGCGGATCGCCGTACTCCTCAAAGTAGACCCGTGTGCTCATGCCTTGGCTCCTTCGGTGCTGTCCAGGCTTACAAGGGGAGGAACTCTCCTGCAAGGGTAGGCATGCCCGGCAGGCGCCACAACACCTTTGTCCCGGTTTTCCCGGTCGGGCGGACCGGGCCGGCGGGCTGCTAGTTCCGCCGCCTGCGGTCGCCGCCCGCACCCAGCCGGACGGTGAGCCGGTGCGCCTCCTCCAGCAGGAGGCGCCCCAGCAGTTCGCGCCGGCCTTCACGGAACCGGGGCTCGATGCCGGTCAGGGACAGCGCCCACGACGGCCGCCCGGCCTGGTCGAAGACGGCCGCCCCCATCCCCCAGCTGCCCTCAAGCACCAGCCCGGGGTTGACCGCATAGCCCCGGCGCCGGGTCTGGCGCAGGTTGTTCCGGACCACGTCTTCCGGGTGCCCGTCGGCGTACTTGCCCGCGTGGGAAGGCCAGTCCCCCAGGATCTGTTCCTGTTCTGCTTCCGGCAGGAACGCCATGATCGCCGTTCCGGCCGAGGCGACGCCCAACGGAAACCGGACGCCCTCGTGAAGCACAAAGGAGCGGACAGGGAAGCTCCCCTCCTCCCGCAGCAGGCACACCGTCTCGGCGCCCCGCCGGATGGAGAAGAACGCGCTCTCACCGCTTTCCTCGGCGAGCCGGCGCAGGCTTGGCCTTGCAAGGTCCTCCAGCGGAAAGCGCGCCGCTGCCACCGACCCCATCAGCAGGGCCTCGGGGCCGAGCACCCAGTTGCCGCTGACGGGATCATGGTCGAGGAGTCCCTCAGCGGCGAGTGACGTGAGCAGGCGGTGCACCGTGGGACGGGTCAGCCCCGAGTCCCGCACCAGCTCCACGAGCGGGCTTCCTTCCGGCTTGCGTCCCACGATCCGCAGAAGACCTGCGATGCGCCTGACGACCTGCGCGCCCTGGACCGGTGCCTGGTTCACGATCACTCCTAAACATCCATATTGTGGACACATCCAAGCCTACCGTCCACAGTGTAAAACCGCGATGGGTTCCGTGTAGCAGGCTCTTGACACTCCCCTCACCATCCCCATACGCTCCACAGTCAAATGCAATGTCCATAAAGTGGATGCCAGGTAGCTCAATGAGGAGATGCGATGTCCAAACTGAAATCCAGTGCAGGCGATGCCCTGGGGGACGTCCTGCGGGACGGGATCACCCTTGCGGTGGGCGGGTTCGGGCTCAGCGGCATTCCGGCTGACCTGATCGAGGCCGTGCGCGATTCCGGTGTCAAGGAATTGACCGTGGTGTCCAACAACATGGGCATCGACGGCAAAGGCCTGGGCATCCTCATCGAAGCGGGCCAGGTCCGCAAGGTGATCGCCTCCTACGTGGGAGAGAACAGGCTCTTCGCCGAGCAGTACCTCGCCGGGGACCTGGAGGTGGAGTTCACCCCGCAGGGCACCCTGGCCGAGCGGCTGCGTGCCGGCGGCGCCGGCATCCCTGCGTTCTACACCAGGACAGGGGTGGGCACCCTGGTGGCCGAAGGCAAGCCGCTGGCGGAGTTCGACGGCGAAACGTACGTCCAGGAGCGGGCCATCCGGGCCGACGTCGCCCTGGTCCACGCACACACCGCAGACACGGACGGCAACCTGGTCTACCGCTACACTGCCCGGAACTTCAATCCCGTGGTGGCCACCGCGGGTGCCGTCACCGTCGCCGAGGCGGAGGTCATTGTGGAGCCCGGTGCGCTGGATCCGAACCACATCGTCACTCCGGGCGTCTACGTCCAGCGCCTGGTCCAGGCCAGCGGCAGGGTCAAGGACATCGAGCAGCGCACCGTCCGCCCTGCCGCCGGTCGGACCAGCGCCGAACTCGTCAACAACTAAGAAGGAGACTCCCGTGGCCTGGACCCGGAATGAAATGGCTGCGATCGCGGCCGAAGAACTGAACGACGGCGACTACGTCAACCTCGGCATCGGCATCCCCACGCTGGTGGCCAACAACCTGCCCGACGGCGTCCGGGTTGTCCTTCAGAGCGAGAACGGACTTCTTGGCATGGGACCGTTCCCGTACGAGGGCGAGGAGGATGCCGACCTGATCAACGCCGGCAAGCAGACCGTCACCGTCCTGCCCGGCGGCAGCATCTTCGACTCCGCCACCTCCTTCGGCATGATCCGCGGCGGACACGTGAAGGTCGCCATCCTCGGCGCCATGCAGGTCGCCGGCAACGGCGACCTCGCCAACTGGACCATCCCCGGCAAAATGGTCAAAGGCATGGGCGGCGCCATGGACCTCGTCGCCGGGACCCCGCGCGTCGTGGTCCTCACCGAACACACCGCCAAGGACGGCTCAGCCAAGATCGTGACGGAATGCACGCTCCCGCTCACGGGCGTCGGCGTCGTGGACCGGATCATCAGCGACCTTGCGGTGTTCGATCTGGAAAAGCACGACGGCGGGCGGCAGCTCACGCTGACCCGCCTGGCCCCCGGCGTCACGGTGGAGGAGATCCGCAGCAAGACAGATGCCGAATTCACCGTGGCCGCGGAACTGCTCACCGAAGCAGCCCAACTTTGACACGGTGCCTTACCGCGGAAGGGTAAACGGCGGCGGCCGGCGGCCCAAAACCGGGCCAGTGCGGACCGCCCCCAGCGGACACTGTCAGCAAAGTACTGTCAGCCACGCCCGCGGATCAGCCGGGCGATCTCGGTAAAGCCCAGCCGCTCGGCGTTGTCCAGGGCCGTCCGGCCCTGCGGGTCGCGGATGTTGGGGTCCGCTCCGGCGTCGAGCAGCTGGCGCACCACGTCCTGCTGCCTGGGCCCGCCGTTGTTCAGGAGGATGGCTTCCTGCATGGCGGTCCAGCCGAGCTTGTTGACGTGGTTGACCGGGACCCCGGCGGCGATGAGGATCCGCACCGTTTCGACGTGCCCGTGCTCGCTGGCCGGAATCAGGGCGGTGCCGCCATAGCGGTTGGTGCTCCGGACGTCCGCCCCGTTGGCAAGCGTCAGCCGCAGGACCCCGTTGAACCCCTCGGCCCCGGCGTACAGGAACGCCGAATCCTGGATGGAGTCCTTGGCGTTCACGTTCCCGCCGTCGCGGATCAGCTGCGCTACCAACGCCACGTCGTTGGCCTTCGCCGCCAGAACCAGCCGCTGGTCAAGCTTTTGCTGCTCGGCCGGGCTCAGAACGGGACGGGTGGCGGGCGCGGAAGCCGGCGGGCTCGGCGTGGCGCTGGCGGCAGCGGACGACGGCGGCCGGCTAGCGGTGCCGCTGCCCGCGCCGGCCCCGGCTTCCGCCGTCGGACCACCCGCCGTCGGACCTGTTGCCGTCGGGCTGCCGGCACTGGAGCCGCCTGCGGAGGGTGTGCCGGAGGCGCACCCCGCCAGCAGGACAGCCGCCAGCAACGCCGTCAGCGGAAGAGTGGCGGCCACCCGCTGGCCGCCGTACGCCTGCCTAACCACAGAACGCTCTCTACCTGGCGGCGATCACGGCAGCGCCGGCCTCGGCGCACGCTTCATCCAGCTTGCCGTCGGGGGCGCCGCCCACGCCAATGCCTGCCACGGAGACGCCGTTCACCTTCAGCGGGACGCCGCCGGGGAGGAAGAGGGTGCCGGGCAGGTCGGCGATGCTCGGCCCGTTGCCGGTGATCCGCTTGGCGAGTTCACTCGTGGGGGCGCCGAAGGCAGCGGCCGTATAGGCCTTCTGCTTGGCCGATTCGATGGTGTGCTCGGCGGCGTTGTCGCCGCGCAGGAGCGCCTGCACGGTGCCGAACCGGTCCACCAGGGCCACGGTGACAAACGGCAGCTTGTCGGCCTGGCACTTGGCGAGCGCAGCACCTACCGCTTTGGCAGAGGCGCCAACGGTGATCCGGTTCTGGGCAACGACATTCGCATCCACCGGCGCGACATCCGCGGCGGGCACGGCCGCCGGGGCCGCCGCCGGCACAGCAGCGGGCTGGGCGGGCGCCGCGGCGGGTGCAGACCCTGACCCGGCGTTGGCGACGGCGGTGGCACCGGCGGTGATGACGAGCGCTCCGGCTGCCGCGGCGGCAAAAATCTTCTGGGACTTCTTCACGATGGTTCTCCTTTAGTATGCGGGGCGCAGCCAATGTCTTCGGCGCAGCCAAACGGCTACATTTCCCATGGTGGACCCGCGCCGGCGCCGGCGCATCAGGCCATCAGGTGCGGCGCGCTGGTCCTTCCGGCTGGCGTTGTCAGCCAAAAGGCTGAGAGACCAGCAACGGCGCGGGCAATAGCATGGTTCCTAGCACGTCACCCACCGGAACCGGACCCGCCATGCCCTCCCCCGCCCCTAGCGCCGCCCACGACCTGCCCTCCGCCCGAACCGGCTCCGCGCCCGCTGCCGCCGGCGGCCGGCTGGGGCGGATCGACGCCGCAGTCCACCTCGGTTTCGCCGTCCTCATCGTCGCCTCGGTGGTGCGGTACGTGATGCGGCACAGCGCGTCGGACAACCTGCTGGTCCTTGCGCTGGCGGCCGCCGCCTGCGCGCTGTACACCGTCATCGCCGTGCTCGCCCAGCGCCGCCGTCCCTGGGCTTTGTGGATGTTCGTCCTTGTGGCGGTCTGGGCCGTTCTGGTGGTCTCCGCGCCCAGCTTTGCCTGGTGTTCGTTTGCGCTGTTCTTCCTGTGCCGCATCGCGTTCACGGGTCTGGTCGCCTATGCGGCGGCGGGAGCGACGGCGGCAGCCACCGCCGCCGGACTGTTCCGGCTCAGCGACGGCACCGACCTGGCCATGCTGCTGGGCCCGCTCGCCGTGGGCGTCCTGCTGACACTCATCTACGACCGGATCGAGCACGACGCCGCCGAGCAGCGGCGCCTGCACCATGAAGTCTCGCTCGCCCAGGGACAGCTGGCGGCCAGCGAGCGCCGGGCGGGCACCATCGCGGAGCGCGAGCGCGTCTCCCGGGAAATCCACGACACCGTCACCCAGGGCCTCGCCAGCAGCCTGCTCCTGCTCGAAGCGGCCAACCGCGCGTGGCCGGAGCCGGGGTCGCGGCAGGACCTGAGGCAGGCCAGCGAGCTGCTGCGCAGGAACCTGTCCGACACCCGCAGCCTGGTCCACGAACTGGCCTCCCCCGGCCTCGATGCCTCGCCGCTGCCGGACGCCCTGCTGCAGGCCGCCGCGCAGTACGTGCCGGGTGCGAGGCTGCTGGTTACCGGAGACCCGCGGCCGGTGCCGGCAGATGTCCGCCATACACTGCTGCGCGTGGTCCAGAGCGCCGCCGCGAACATCAAGCTGCACGCTTCGGCAGGCACCGCAACGATCACCCTCGGCTTCCTGCCGGATGCGGTCACGCTGGACATATACGACGACGGCACAGGCTTCGATCCGGCGGCGGTAGCACCGCCGTCGGACTCCGGAGGATATGGACTGCGCGCCATGCGCCAGCGGGTGGAGCAGCTCGGCGGCGCCTTCTCGGTGGAGAGCGCCCCCGGAGAGGGAACTGTTGTGGCGGCGCAACTGCCGGCGCCGCCGGGCACGCTGCCAGGTAAAGGAGAAGAATGAGCGTCATCAGTGTGCTTCTGGTGGACGATCACCTCGTGGTCCGCAGCGGTTTGAAGGCCCTGCTGGGCACGCAGCCGGACATTGATGTGGTGGCGGAGGCGTCCTCCGGCGCGGAGGCCCTGGCCGCCGTGGCGGAGCACTCGCCCGCCGTCGTGGTGATGGACCTGGCCATGGGCCCGGGCATGGACGGAATCGAGGCGATCCGGAAACTCCGCGAGCGCAACCGCCGGCAGGCCGTGCTGGTCTTCACCACCTATGATTCCGACGCCGACATCGTCCGCGCCGTGGACGCCGGCGCGATGGGCTATCTCCTCAAGGACGCCGCGCCGGAGGAGATCTTCGCTGCCATCCGCGGCGCCGTCCAGGGCAAGAGCGTGATGAGCCCGCCAGTGGCCTCGCGCCTGTTCCAGCAGCTGCGCAACCCCGACGAGGTGCTGACCCCGCGGGAGGCTGAGCTGCTGAGCCTCCTCACGGAGGGTCTCAGCAACCGCGAGCTGGGGCAGCGGCTCTTCATTTCGGAGGCCACCGTCAAGACGCACCTCGCCCACATCTACGCCAAGCTGGGTGTGGACACCCGGGCCGCAGCCATCGCCACCGCCATCCGCCGGGAGGGAATGCGCTGACCGGGCTAGACTCGGTCCCGTCCAGACCGCCCTTCGAGAGGAACAGCCATGCGCGCCACCATCATCCACGGTCCCGGAGACATCAGGGTGGAGGACCGCGATGACCCGGCCGTTCAGCTGCCCACGGACGCGGTGGTTCGGGTGACGGCTGCATGCGTCTGCGGCTCGGACCTCTGGCCCTACCGCGGGGTGAAGCCCATCCACCGGCCCACCGCCATCGGCCATGAGTTCGTCGGGATTGTGGAAAGCACCGGCACCGACGTCTCCACGCTCCGGGCCGGCGACTTTGTCATCGCCCCCTTCGTGGTCAGCTGCGGGCAGTGCCCGCAGTGCCGTAACGGCGTCACCGTTGCCTGCGAGCACCTTGCCGGATGGGGCGGCAAGGACGACGCCGGATTC
This sequence comes from Arthrobacter sp. NPDC057388, assembly GCF_042668165.1. Lineage (NCBI taxonomy): Bacteria > Bacillati > Actinomycetota > Actinomycetes > Micrococcales > Micrococcaceae > Arthrobacter > Arthrobacter sp. NPDC057388. The sequence continues at coordinate 81,782 of NZ_JBHVBL010000015.1, read as the reverse complement.
CCTGTCGACGGCGGCCAGGGCCAGGCTGTGCGCGTCCCCCTCGCCGAGTCGACGCTCGTCAAAGTACCGGATGTCCGCGACCCGGACGCCAGTCTCCGCAACAGCCTGCTGACCCTCTCCGACGTCATGGCCACCGGCCACCACGCCGCGGTCAGCGCCCAGGTGGGCCCGGGCCGGACCGTCGTTGTGGTGGGCGACGGCGCCGTGGGGCTGTGCGGAGTCCTGGCGGCCAAGCGCCTCGGCGCGGAGCGCATCATCGCGATGTCCCGCCACGCCGACCGGCAGGCCATCGCCCGTGAGTTCGGTGCCACGGACATCGTGGAGGAACGCGGGGACGACGGCGTTGCCAAGGTCCGCGAACTGCTCGGCGGTATCCTGGCCGACTCGGTGCTCGAGTGTGTGGGTACCAGGGAGTCCATGGAACAGGCGCTGCATTCGGTCCGACCCGGCGGCGCGCTGGGCTTCGTCGGCGTTCCCACAGGCGGCGCGGAGATCCCGCTCCGGTACCTGTTCGACAAGAACATCACCGTATCCGGCGGAATGGCGCCCGCCCGCACCTATATTCCCGAACTGCTCAAGGACGTGCTGTCCGGCGCCATCAATCCCGGGCGGGTGTTCGACGTCGAGATGCCGTTGGAGGAGGCAGCCGAAGCCTACAAGGCGATGGACGAGCGCCGCGCCATCAAGGTGCTGCTGACGCCATAAAACTGTTGCGCGGGGCCGGGGCCGGGTCTACCGTGATCCGCATCAGTTCCCACCGCCGTCGAGGAGCCGTCATGGCAGGATTTGTGCAGATCATCGAATTCCAGACCTCGCGCATCGAGGAGATCGAAGCGCTGGGCCGGCCGTCACGAACCGAGGGCACCACAGCCCCGACGTTCCGCCGCATCAGCGCCACCGCGGACCGCGACCGTCCCGGGACCTACTTCACCATCGTGGAGTTCGACTCCTACGAGTCGGCGATGGAGAACTCGAACCGGCCGGAAACCTCCGACTTTGCCGCGAAGATGGCGGCGCTGTGCGACGCGCCCCCGGTATTCCGCAACCTCGACGTCATGTGGGAGGACACCGGCCAGGAGCAGGGCAGCACGGCTTAAGCCCGGATCTGCAGCCTCTCCGACCGGCATTTGGCAGCAGAATCTCCCGTTACAGGTGGGACTCCTGATGACGGCAGCTATTGCACGCCCGGCGGATGGCCCATAGGTTGGAGACAGCGGACAACAATTTCCGCCTCTGCCTGCTGTCGGAGCAGGACCAGAAAATGGGTTACAAAGGAAGTAGCAATGGCAACAGGCACAGTTAAATGGTTCAACGCCGAAAAGGGCTTCGGCTTCATCGCTCCGGATGATGGATCGGCAGACGTATTCGCCCACTACTCGGCAATTGCCACCAGCGGCTACCGCTCCCTGGATGAAAACCAGAAGGTCGAATTCGAAGTGACCCAGGGCCCCAAGGGTCCGCAGGCAGAGAACATCCGCCCGCTGTAACGGCTTTCCACAGACTCCCCTGTCCATGCCTGGCATGCACAGGGGAGTTTGTGGTTCCTGCCCCGGTAGAGTGCCGCCATGGACGAAAAGGCTACCCTGCACCACTACCTGCGGACCCGGCGCACCCAGCTCCTCGCCAAGCTCGACGGCCTGGGCGAATATGACATCCGCCGGCCAATGACGCCCACCGGAACAAACCTCCTGGGCCTGGTCAAGCATGTGGCGAGCGTGGAACTGGATTATTTCGGCGAGGTTTTCGGACGGCCCAGCGGCCGCACACTTCCCTGGTTCGCCGACGGTGCCGAGCCCGACGCGGACATGTGGGCCACCGCGGAGCAGACCCGCGCGGAAATCGTCGAGCTGCACCGCTTCGCCGCGGCCCACACCGATGCGACCATCGAGGCGCTCGCCCTGGACGCACCGGGGGTCGTCCCCTGGTGGCCGGAGGAACGCCGGAACGTGACCCTGCACCGGATGCTGGTGCACATGTGCGCAGAAACAGCCCAGCACTTGGGGCATGCCGACATCATCCGGGAACTTATCGACGGCGCCGCCGGGCAGGGGCCCAACGATCCCAACCTTTCCCGGCGGGACGCCAATGAACAGTCTGCCTACGTCGAACGGCTGGAGGCCGCAGCACGAGCAGCCGCCTCCCCTGCAGGGTGACCAGCCCTAAACGAAGGCTGATTTCCCCGTCACGGCGCGGGCCACAATCAGGGAGTTGATTTCGTAACTGCCCTCATAGGTGTACAGGATCTCCGCGTCACCGAAGAGCTTTCCCATCTCGAAGTCGCTGCTGATGCCGTTGCCGCCCAGCAGGGAACGGCCCAACGCCACGGAGGCACGGGCCAGCCGGGTGGTGGTGGCCTTCGCCATGGCCGCCTGGGCCATTTCCAGTTTCCCCTCCTCCTGGATCCGGGCCAGCTGCGCCATCAGCGCCAGTGAAGCGGACGCGTTGCCCAGGATCTCCGCCAGCTGCTGCTGGATCAGCTGGAAGCGGGCCAGCTCCTTGCCGAACTGGCGGCGCTGCAGGGAATAGGAACGGGCAACGTCAAAGGCTGCGAGCTGGATACCCGCAGCCTGCCAGCCCACCCACGCCCGGGAGTCCCTCAGCAGCTCGTTGGCCTTCGTGAAGTCCGTGGCCCCCGGAAGCAGGTTGGCCTCCGGAATGCGCACGCCCTCAAGCCGGATATCGGCGTTCTGCATGATCCGCAGGCCGATCTTGTTGCTGATCTTGGTCGCGGTGTACCCCGGGCGGTCCGTCTCCACGATGAAGCCCTTGATCTGCTGGTCAGCCATGTCCCGTGCCCACACCAGCGCAAAGTCGGCGATCGTCCCGGCGCCGATCCACCGCTTGGCGCCGTCGATGACCCATTCGCCGTCCTCACGGCGGGCCGTCGTGGCCAGCCCCCCTGCGATGTCCGAGCCGTGCTCCGGCTCGGTCAGTGCAAACGCGCCCAGCTGCGTGAAGGCCGTCAGGCCCGGCAGCCAGCGCTGCTTCTGTTCCTCCGACCCGAGGGCATCGATCATGCCGACAATCAGCTCATTGTGAATGCCCACCAGCGCTGACAGGGACACATCGGCGCGGGCCACCTCAACGTACATGAGGCCCTTGAACAGCGTGGACGTCCCGTCCGTCTGCAGGCCGCCAAGTCCGTGCTTGCCCATCTCCGCGAGCAGCCCGAACGGGAACTCCTCCCGGTTCCAGTATTCGATGGACTGGGCCCGGACCCTGGACTGCAGGAAGTCCCGGACTTCCAGGTAGCGCGTCCGCTCGGCCGGCGGAAGCAGGTCTGCCACGTACATGAGATCCGCATCGGCAAACGGCGGCGCCTGGCTCCCCCCGTCTTCGCTCATGGCCGTTGCGGGCTGTCCGTTGTCACGTCGTTGTGGCTGCACGGGCATAGATCCCTTCGCTCTTCCAAACCCTTGGATGTCCTAGTATATTGCACAGTGATGTGGATCACTAGGACGTGAATCCCCAGGTGAAAGGTGCCCCATGACAGTCACCGACGACTTCCGTGCCGCCCGCGACCGGCTGCTCGCCATGCGCCAGGACTACCGCCAGGCAAGGGACGCCTTCGAGTGGCCGCGGCCCAAGGAGTTCAATTTCGCCCTCGACTGGTTTGACGCCATCGCGGCCGATCCCGCCACCGGCAGCAACCCCGCGCTCGTGATCGTGGAACAGGACGGCTCGGCCACCCGCCGCAGCTTCGCTGAATTGTCCGAACGGTCCGGCCAAGTGGCCAACTGGCTCCGCAGCCAGGGCGTGAAGCGCGGCGACCGCATGATCATCATGCTTGGCAACCAGGTCGAGCTGTGGGAACTCGTGCTGGCCGGCATCAAGCTTGGCATCGTGCTGATCCCCACCACCACCCTTATGGGACCTGGGGACCTGAAGGACCGGGTGGAGCGCGGGGAAGCGGGCTGGGCCGCCGTCGGCAGTTCAAACGTCGGCAAGTTTGCCGACGTGCCGGGCAGCTACCGACTCATCGAAATCGGCGGTGCCGGCAGCGCGGGTGATCACGGCGCCGGAAGTGGCGCTGGCGCCCTGCAGTACGCGGATTCCGCAGCGGCCCCCGTGGAATTCAGCCCGGACGGCCCCACCTTGGCGGACGAGACCCTGCTCCTCTACTTCACCTCGGGCACCACATCCAAGGCCAAGCTTGTGGAGCACACCCACACCTCGTACCCCGTGGGCCACCTGTCCACGATGTACTGGATCGGACTGGAACCGGGTGACGTGCACCTTAATGTCGCTTCCCCGGGCTGGGCGAAACACGCCTGGTCCAACCTGTTCGCCCCGTGGATCGCCGAGGCCTGCGTGTTCGTCTACAACTACGAACGCTTCGACGCCAGGGCCCTCATGGAGCAGATGGACCGCGAGAAGGTCACCAGCTTCTGCGCTCCGCCCACCGTCTGGCGGATGCTCATCCAGGCCGACCTCACCCTTCTCAGGAACCCTCCCGTCAAAGTTGTTTCCGCCGGCGAGCCGCTCAATGCCGAGGTTATCGGCCAGGTCCAGCGCGCCTGGGGCCAGACCATCCGCGACGGCTTCGGCCAGACCGAGACAACCGTGCAGGTGGCCAACACCCCGGGACAGCCCGTGAAGATCGGCGCCATGGGCCAGCCGCTGCCGGGGTATGACGTCGTCCTCGTCGATCCGGCCACCGGAGAAGAAGCCGACGACGGTGAGCTGTGCCTGCGCCTGGATCCCCGCCCTGCCGGGCTGATGAAGTCGTACTACGGCGATCCCGGGAAGACGGCCGAGGCATTCCGCGGCGGCTACTACCATACGGGCGACATGGCCAGCCGGGACGAGCACGGCGTCATTACCTACGTGGGCCGGGACGACGACGTCTTCAAGTCCTCCGACTACCGGCTGTCCCCCTTCGAGCTGGAGAGCGTCCTTATCGAGCACCCGGCGGTGGCGGAGGCCGCCGTCGTCCCCTCCCCCGATCCGCTGAAACTGTCCGTACCCAAGGCGTTCGTGGTGCTTGCGGCAGGCCACGAACCGGGGCCGGAGCTCGCCGAGGAGATCCTGCGCTATTGCCGTGACCACCTGGCCCCGTTCAAGCGCATCCGCCGGCTGGAGTTCGCCGAGCTCCCGAAGACCATCTCGGGCAAGATCCGCCGGGTGGAGCTGCGGCACAGCGAGGAGCTCCGCCACGCGGACAGCACCGCGCCGGGCGCCGCCGGCGGTCCCCGCGGTCTGGGCACGGAGTACTCCGAAGCGGATTTCCCGGGCCTGCGAAGCCAGGGCTGAGCTGTGAACACCCCGCTGCCCCGCGACCCGATAGCCGATGCGCAGCGCAACTGGGAAAGCCACGGGTGGGGTGACGTCGCCGCCCCGATGGCTGCCATCACAGCCATCATGCGCACCCAGCAGATCCTGATGGCGCGCATTGAGGGGGTGCTGAAGCCGTTTGGACTGACCTTTGCCCGGTATGAACTGCTCGCGCTGCTCAGCTTCGCCAGGAGCGGTGCGCTGCCCATGAACAAGGCGAGCGCTCTGCTCCAGGTCCATCCCACGTCGGTGACCAACGCCGTCGACCGCCTCCAGACAGCGGGACTGGTGGTGCGCTCCCCGCACCCCACGGACGGGCGCACCACACTGATTGAACTCACGGCCGACGGCCGTACGCTGGCGAAACGTGCGACGGCGGTGCTCAACTCCGAGGTGTTCGGCCAGTCAGGCTTCGGTGCGGACGACGTGAACCAGCTGATCCGGATCCTGGGCGACTTCCGCCGCGGCGCCGGCGACTTTACGGGTTAGCCGCCGGGTACACGGCCCTCGTTCACGGCAGCGCTGTCGGCATGTCCTTCCGGCCGCCGCCGGAGCTCCTGGACGAACGCGTCAAGCAGCGCCGCCTGTTCCGGGCTGTTGGCCAGCTGCACGAGGTCGGCGGCTGTGCTGGCCACCTTGATGTTGGTGTCCTGGCTGTACTGCGCCAGAAGGTCGAATGCCGCCGCGGAGCCAATCCGCAGGATCCCCATCAGGATGCCCTTGGCCTGCTCAATGGTGCTTCGCGTGCCAAGAGCACCTTCAACCGCTTCCCGCGCGGCCCGTTCAGTCTCCCAGTGCAGGGTGCTGGTCAGGTCGACGATGAATCCCTCTACAACGGCGAGCGTGCCGTCCTCCATGAGTGCCTCGCCGGCGGTCAGGACACGGTGTTCCCGCAGGCGCGCGTCGATGATGCGGTGGTAACTGCAGAAGAATCCGCCCGTTTCACAGGCTGCCATGAAGATGTCGTGGCAGCGCTCCCTGTCATCGGGATGCTTGTGGGCATAGAGAAGTTCCACGGTGGGCACGATCTCGCCGCGCCGGTAGCCGTGGAGCGTGTACAGCTCATCGGACCATTCGAGCCGCCCGGAAATGGCGTCGTAGTGGAACGTCCCGGCAACACAGTCTGCCGGGCCGAGGGCGCTCGAGTACGCCCGCACGGATTTCGGAAGGCTCACCGGGCTCCCTGCCGCCCTACCCGGCCATCCCCCGGCACTGGACGGGCATTCGCTTCGGCAGGGGATGCACGGCAGCACGGGCGCGGGAAGCAAGGGCCCTCTCCGCCGGCGCGGCGGCAAGCTCCCTTACATGTCCCATTCCCGCATATTCACGGACAGCGGCGATCCCCGCTACGGCAGCGGCTTTGCTGGGGAAAGGGCGGGATACGGCCATCACAGTGCCGTCCGGGGCCGTGAGCTGAAACCTAAATGAAGCCTCTGCATCGGTGAAGAGTTCGAACATGCCAGCCATTGGCCCTCCTGGATCCGGGAACACGCGTCCGGGACGCCGTCGTCGCCGGAAGCAGCTGAAGTTTTTTCCCACTGCCGCTCCCGCAGATCAGCCGGGCGGAAATTGAGGAATTTATGAAATTGTGAACTACTTCACGCGCGTTGGCAAGGGTTGACCGCGGGCGCCGGCGCGCCTCTGCTTCCTGGACGGAGCGGGTCCGCCCATAAAAGTTCACCCCCGCCCCTCCGGGACAGACCGTTCTGTCTCTATACTTAGATCTGTACGCCTTGGGGGCACCAGTTTGGCGGGCCAAGCAACGCCTGGCAAGGAAGAGCGGAAGGAATCCAGAATGGGTGACATGCCCGACGGCGTGATCCACACTGAGGTGAAAGCGGACCTGTTCAAGTCCATGGGCCACCCTGCGCGCATCCTGGTCCTGGAAATGCTGGCCAGCGGGCCGGTCACCGTGAGCAGCCTCCGGGACGGCACCGGCCTCGAGGCCTCGAACCTTTCGCAGCACCTTGGCATCCTCCGGCGGCAGCGGCTGATCGTTCCCTCGCGGAAGGACGGCCGGCTGTTCTATGAACTCACGTCCCCCGAGGTACGTGAAGTCCTCGAGGCTGCCCGCGGCCTGCTGGGCACCATCCTCGACGGCGGTCTCCGGCACCAGAGCGCCGGATCCGCCGACGCCCCGGGCGACGCACCGGAGCCTTCACTGACGCCTGCGGCGCAGGCCGCAGGCTAGCGGCAGCCTTCTTCCCCGTCAGGCCGGATCGGCGACGGCGGCCGGCGCGGAATGCCCGAAAAGCCAGGCAGCGACGTCGCTTCTCAGCACAACGTGCGGGCTGCCCGTTCCGCTGACGCTTCCCGCCGGCACATAGTAGCCGCGCCCGCCGCCGGGTCCCCCGGCAGCCCGGTCCAGGGCCTCTATGATCCGGCGGCTCAGGTGCCCCTTCGGTCCGGTGGCGTGGATCTCTTCAAGTTCGGCGGCGGTGAGCCGTCCCAGTACAGCAGCGATATCGGCCACGATCGTTCCCCTTTTCCCGTTGCCTGGATTGACAGGACTGCCTGCAAAAACAGGTTTGCCTGAAGTGCAACGCTAAGGCATTTCGATTAACGGCGGGTGAATTCGCCGCGGCGATTTGCCCGCTCCCGCGGGAGTTTTTGTACAGGTATCGCGGGTTAACGTGCCTTTAGATGGCGGTATCTGTACGAAAACTCCAAAGATAGGGGGGTCAGTAGAGGAAGATGTCGATCCATGTCCGGTTGTGCGCGTGGAGCAGCACGAGGAACAGTACGAAGTCGAAGAGCAGGTGCACGCTCACGATGTATGACAGGGACTTGGTCACGGTGAAGATGCGGGCCTGCAGCAGGGCGAAGGGATAGATGAAAAACGGCGCCCAGGCCTTGAACCCGAGTTCCCAGAGGAACGAGGTGAAGAGCACCGCCTGCAGCAGGTTGGCCTGCCAGTCGGGCAGGTGCCGGCGCAGCAGCGCGAAGCACGTGCAGATGAAGAACAGCTCATCCCAGATCCCCAGGGCGTTGGTGCCCACGAAGAGCCGCGCGATGCCCTCGGGGTCGTGCACCGCGGGCCAGTTGGTGTAGACGCCGGTCCGGATCATGTAGACGGGGAGCAGGGCGTAGCCGATCACCACGACGGCGGGCAGGTACCACTTCTCCGCACGTGTCCATTTCTGCCCGGTCCAGACCGGAAACACCACGGCATGCTCTTTGGTGACAAACCGCGACACGGCATACGGAATCCCTACGGCCGCAATCATGGCCGATCCCATGACGAGCATGTGGGACGTGCTGACGTCAGTGGTGATCGGTACGGCACTGATAATGGCCACACCCGCGGCAATCAGCGCGAGGTCGCGGAACAGGAGCCGGTCCACGATGGCCGCCACCGCGAGCGCCGCGGCCAGCAGGGCATAGCCCGGCAGGCTCTGGTCCAGGGCGAACAGGACAAAGCCGGCCGCCGAGACCATGGCCGCCGGGACAATGCGCAGCGAAGTGCCTTTGGCCGTGCGCTCCCGGGTCAGCGGAGTGCTCACCGGTGCCTGAACTCCGGCTGGCGCTTCTCCGTGAAAGCAGCCATGCCTTCCTTCTGGTCCTCCGAGGCGAAGAGCGAATGGAACAGCCGGCGTTCAAACAGCACGCCCTGCGCCAGCCCCGTCTCGAAGGCCGCGTTGACGGCCTCCTTGGCCAGCATGGCCGCCGGTTTCGACTTGGACGCGATGACCTCGGCTGCCTTCAGCGCCTCCGCCACGGTGTCCGCGGCCGGCACCACGCGTGCCACCAGGCCGGAGCGCTCCGCCTCGTCCGCATCGATGAACCTGCCGGTGAGGATCATGTCCATCGCTTTGGCCTTGCCCACCGCGCGGGTGAGCCGCTGGGACCCGCCCATGCCGGGAACCACACCGAGGTTGATCTCCGGCTGGCCGAACCTGGCATTGTCACCGGCGATGATGAAGTCGCACATCATCGCCAGCTCGCAGCCGCCGCCCAGCGCAAAACCGGATACCGCAGCGATCATGGGGATGCGCAGGCGGGTGAGGTCCTCCCACCCGCGGAACCAGTCGGCGTCGTACATCTCCAGATAGCCTTTGTCGGCCATCTCCTTGATGTCGGCGCCCGCGGCGAAAGCCTTCCCCGAGCCGGTAATCACGACGGCGCCGACGCCGGGATCCCTGTCCATGGCCGAAACAGCTGCCACGAGTTCTTCCAGGGTGGTCCTGTCCAGGGCGTTCAGCGCTTCGGGCCTGTTCAGCGTCACGAGGCCTACGCGCCCGCGGCGCTCCACCAGAATGTTCCCGTACTCGTGCGTCATCCATGCCCCTCACGTGGTTGGTACGTCCTGAAACTAAGCCTACTGTCCTGACTTGTCCCGGATGTCGGTGATGATGCCGGAGAAGTCCCGGCCTGCCCCGCCTTCCGCGGCAAAGGCATCGTAGATCTCGGAGGCGAGCGGCCCCATCCGGGCGGCCACGCCGGTGGACCGGAGGGCATTGAGCGCCAGCCGGAGGTCCTTGGCCATCAGGGCACCGGCAAATCCGGGCTGGTAGTCGCGGTTGGCGGGGCTGGTGGGCACCGGTCCCGGGACGGGGCAATTCGTGGTGAGGGCCCAGCACTGCCCCGACGCGGCGGAGGCGACGTCGAAGAGCGCCTGGTGCGTCAGCCCGAGCTTCTCCCCGAGCACGAACGCCTCGCTGACGGCGATCATCGAAACACCTAGGATGAGGTTGTTGCAAACCTTTGCCGCCTGCCCTGCGCCGTGCCCGCCGCACAGCACCGCACGCTTGCCCATCACGTCGAACAGGGGCCGTACCGTTTCGAAGTCCTCCGGCAGGGCACCCACCATGAAGGTCAGGGTGCCGGCTTCCGCGCCCACCACACCGCCGGAAACCGGCGCGTCCACGGAGCGGTGCCCGGCATCGAGGGCCAGCCGGGCGGCTTCCCGCGCCTCATCCACATTGATGGTGGAGCAGTCCAGGAACATCGTGTCCGGCGCCGCGGCGGCCAGCAGTCCCGGCTCCCCGCCATTGCCCTGGTAGGCGTCCAGCACGTGCTGGCCGCTCGGGAACATGGTGAGCACCACGTCGGCTCCGGTGACGGTCTCGGCGGCACTCGCCGCGGTGGGAATGCCGTGCTCCCGCGCGGTGTCCAGCGCCGCTGGCACCACGTCGAAGCCGATCACCTCGTAGCCCGCTTTGACCAGGTTGACCGCCATCGGGCCGCCCATGTGGCCCAGGCCCAGGAAGGCAACACGCGGTTTGGCTGCGTCAGGCCCGGTCACTGCCTCGGGCGCGGTTACTTCGTCAGGCATGGTCCGACTCCTTTTCCCACAGAACCAGTTCCCGTTCATCCACCGGCGCAAAGTACCGCTCGACGTCCTCCGGATGCACCTCGTGCAGCGTGGCCGGACGCCACTGCGGGTTGCGGTCCTTGTCCACCACCTGCGCCCGGATCCCCTCGCGGAAGTCCGGGCCGCGGAGGCAGTGCAGCCCCACCCGGTATTCCTCGACGAGCACTTCGTCCAGGGTCAGCCCGCGCGATCTGCGCAGCGAGGCCAGGGTCACCTTGACGGCGGTGGGCGACTTTGCCTCGATGGTGTCGGCGGCCGCCGCGGCTTCCCCGCCCGCGGCCCGCAGCCGCCGGACGATCTCCTCGGCGTCGTCCCCCGGGTAGCAGGCGTCGATCCAGTCCCGCTGCGCCTCCAGTTCGGAGGCCGGCACCTCTTCGGCAAAGCGTGCGACGGCGGCTTCCGCGCTTTCGGTCTCCAGCGCCGCCGCGAGCTCCGCGAGCCTGCCGGACGGAACAAAATGGTCCGCGAGCCCCAGGAACACTGCATCCGCCCCGCTGAGGTGGGCACCCGTGAGTGCGGCGTGGGTGCCGGTCTCCCCGGGTGAGCGTGAGAGCAGCAGGGTGCCGCCGACGTCGGGCACAAACCCGATGGTGGTCTCCGGCATCCCGGTCCTGGTTAGCTCGGTGACAATACGGAGGGAACCGTGCGCGGAGATACCCACACCGCCGCCCAGCACCAGCCCGTCCATGAACGCGACGTAGGGCTTGGGAAAGTGCTCAATCAGCGAGTTCATGCGGTACTCATCCGCCCAGAAGCGGGCAGTTTCATCGCCGCCGGCGAGGATGTCCCGGTAAATGGCCACAATGTCCCCGCCCGCGCAGAGGCCGCGGTCGCCTGCACCCCGGACCAGCACGGTGGCCACGGTGTCGTCGTCCGCCCAGGCGGTGAGCTGTCCCAGGACGGCAGTGACCATGCCGGCGGTGAGCGCGTTGACTGCCTTGGGCCGGTTGAGCGTGACCACCCCCAGCCTGCCCCGCTGTTCGAAAATGACGTCCTGTTCGAAAATGACGTCCTGTTCGGGCATCGCCCCATGTTCGGGGGACGATGCCGCGTCTGCCGGCGTTCCGTTCGGGGCAGGTTCAGTCATCAGCTTCCTTCCGGCATGATGAAGCTGGCGCCCTGCCGGATGCCGGAGGGCCAGCGCGAGGTGACGGTCTTGGTCTTGGTGTAGAAGCGGAACGCGTCCGCGCCGTGCTGGTTGAGGTCCCCGAACCCGGATGCCTTCCAGCCGCCGAACGTGTAGTAGGCAATGGGCACCGGAATGGGGACGTTGATGCCCACCATCCCCACCTGCACCCTGCTGGCGAAGTCCCGGGCGGCGTCCCCGTCGCGGGTGAAGATGGCCACGCCGTTGCCGAATTCGTGCTCGCTGCAAAGCCGGAGGGCCTCGTCGTAGTCGGAGGCGCGGAGGACGCTGAGCACGGGGCCGAAGATCTCCTCCCGGTAGATCTTCATGTCCTTGGTGACGTGGTCGAACAGTGTGGGGCCAATCCAGAAGCCGCCGTCATAGCCGTCGACGCTCAGCCCGCGGCCGTCCACCAGAAGCGAGGCGCCGTCCTCTTCACCGGATTTAATGTAGCTTTCGATCCGCTCCTTCGCTGCCGGCGTCACCACCGGTCCGAAGTCGGAGTCCTCCGCCAGGCTGTGCCCCACCTTCAGGGACTTGATCCGCTCCTGCAGCCGGGCAACCAGGTTGTTGGCGGTTTCCTCCCCCACGGGGACGGCCACGGACACCGCCATGCAGCGTTCACCGGCCGACCCGTAACCGGCCCCGATTAGGGCATCCGCGGCCATGTCCAAATCGGCGTCCGGCATGATCACCATGTGGTTCTTCGCACCGCCGAAGCACTGGGCGCGCTTGCCGTGCGCCGCCGCTGTGGCATAGATGTACTGGGCGATCGGGGTGGACCCCACGAATCCGACCGCCTGGACGCGATCGTCCTCAAGCAGCGCATCCACCGCTTCCTTGTCGCCGTTGACCACGTTGAAAACGCCGTCCGGGACTCCCGCCTCGGAGTAGAGCTCGGCCAGCCGCAGCGGCACGGAGGGGTCGCGTTCGGACGGCTTGAGGATGAAGGCGTTGCCTGCCGCGAGTGCGGGCCCGGACTTCCACAGCGGGATCATGGCGGGGAAATTGAAGGGCGTGATGCCTGCGACAACACCCAGCGGCTGGCGCATGGAGTGGACGTCGATGCCCGAGCCGGCGTCATCGGAGAACTCGCCCTTGAGAAGATGCGGGGCTCCGGCGGCGAACTCCACCACCTCGATGCCGCGCTGGATGTCGCCCCTGGCATCGGCGAGGGTCTTCCCGTGTTCCGACGACAGGAGGGCGGCGAGCTCGTCCATGTTCTGGTTCACGAGGTCCACGAACCTGAGCAGGATGCGGCCGCGCCGCTGGGCGTTCATGGGGCCCCATTCCGGCTGGGCCTTTTCGGCGTTGGCCACGGCGTTCCGGACTTCTTCGGTGCCCGCCAGCGGCACCTTCGCCTGGACCTCCCCGGTGCAGGGGTCGAAGACGTCGCCGTACCGGCCGGACGTTCCGTCCACCCGGCGGCCGCCAATGTAGTGGGAAAGTTCGCGAACCATGGATGCTCCTTTGCATGACCCCGGTCATCTTTGTGCTGAATCTACTCGGACTTCCTACTAAATTCCAGAGTCCCCAAAGGCGGGGCCGGCCCCGTTCATCGGGAGTCCCATCCGCGCCCAAGTTCGGTAAGTTAGGACTGTGAAGATAGCTACCTGGAATGTGAACTCGCTGCGTGCCCGTGCCGACCGTGTGGAGGCGTGGCTGCAGCGCTCCGACTGTGACGTCCTGGCCATTCAGGAAACCAAGTGCAAGGACGACAACTTTCCGTGGGAGCTCTTCGAGCGCATGGGCTACGAGGTGGCGCACTACGGCCTTAACCAGTGGAACGGCGTGGCCATCGCATCCCGGGTGGGCCTGGACGACGTCGAACGCGGCTTCACCGACCAGCCGCACTTCGGCAAGGCCGGCAAGGATCCCGTGCAGGAAGCCCGCGCCATGGCCGCCACCTGCGGCGGCGTGCGTGTCTGGAGCCTGTACGTCCCCAACGGCCGCTCGCTCGACGACGAACACATGCCCTACAAGCTCAAGTGGCTGGATTCCCTCAAGGACCACGCGGCCGGCTGGATCTCAGCGGACCCGTCCGCGCAGGTGGCGCTGATGGGCGACTGGAACATCGCCCCCACGGACGACGACGTCTGGGACATCGACCTGTTCCTCACCCAGGGTTACACTCACGTCAGCGAACCGGAGCGCGCCGCATTCCGCGCGTTCGAGTCCGCAGGGTACTCCGACGTCGTCCGTCCCCACACCCCCGGCCCGGGCGTCTACACGTACTGGGACTACACCCAGCTGCGCTTTCCGAAGAAGGAGGGCATGCGGATCGACTTCGTGCTCGCCTCCCCTGCGCTCGCCGCGCGGGTGTCCGGCGCGTCGATCGACCGGGAGGAACGCAAGGGCAAGGGCGCATCCGACCACGCACCGGTGATTGTGGAACTGACCGACTGATAGGGGCTGACGGCTGATGACAGGCAGGTTTTCATGACGGGCAACCTCTACCGCGGCCAGGCCGGGTTGCCTTTTTCCTCTACCCTGCGCGTTTATGAGCCGCTGGAAGCGTTCCCGGAGGACCAGCGCGCCGCCATAAAGTCAGCCGGTGAGCGGGCGGTGTCCCGCGCCGCGGTGGAGAACGCGGAACTGCAGGCGTCGCTGGGCCGGATTACCCGGCCCGGCGGTGATCCGTTCCCCACGGGGCGGACAGATCTGGTGCGGGTCACCCGCGCCCCCGGCGTCCCCGTGGAGGGTGCCGCCAAGGAAGGCTCCGCGGAGGAAACGGCCGACGGCGTGGCGCTGCTGTACTGCCCCAGCCAGCTGGTGCTTCGGGCCGGGTTGGCGGCCAACGCGCTGATCGAAGGCATCCACGGGCCGCTGGCCGAGCTGCTGATCCCCGAGGAGCAGCGGGACAGGCACCAGGAGCGCATCGACCTGGTCAACGCCCGCGACGGCATCACCCGGGTGCATACCCGGGCCTCCACCTGGGGCATCCCCTTCAGCTGGTTTTCACTGTTCCTCGAGTCCGACCCGCAGGACGTCATCGAGGCCGGCGGCAGGATCCTCACCGTCCGTGTGTGGGCACCCATCTCCGACGCCCTCGACCGCGTGCGCTACGCCGTCGCGAATCTGGCCCTCGCGGCCCCGGACCTGGATATGCTCGACGACCTCACGCAGCTGACCGAATGGCTTGAGCTCTTCCATGCCGGCTCCATGGTGGAGCTGGACTACGGCGCAGTGGCGGATAAGGTTTACCCGGATGACTCCCCCATGGACGTGCGGCTGGGCATCGAGTGCCTCGCTGAGGGGGATATGACCGGCGCTGCGGCAGCCTACCGCCGGCTCGCGTCGCGCTGGATCCCGATCCGGCAGCTGGCGCGCGCTTCGTAGGCCGGCACATCTCATCGATTGCTCCATAACTGCCGTTTTGGCCGCCCAAAACGGCAGTTACGGAGCAACCGATGGCGGTGGCCGTCAGGAGGACCGGGGCGGCGCCGTCGTGCGTCTGACGATCAGGCGGTGGGGCGCCACGGAGGACTTCACCGACCCGGTCATCCCCAGGAGTTCGTCGAGCAGCATCTTGGTGCCAAGCTCAGCCTGCTCGTCGGGCCGCTGCCCCACCGTGGTGAGGCCGATGGCGTCGGAGAAGTCGTGGTCGTCGATGCCGATCACGGACAGGTCCTCCGGAACCCGGACCCCGACCCGGTTCGCTTCGAAGATGACGCCCATCGCCATTTCATCGGACGCGCAGAAGATGGCCGTCGGCTTCTCCCCGGGCTGGGCCCACAGCCGGCGGAACGCCTCCTGGCCGCTGCGGACGGTGAAGTCGCCCCATTCGTCCCACTCGGGCCGGACTTCCAGGCCCGCGGCCGTCATGACGTCCTGGAAGGCCAGGATGCGCACCCGGGGAACATCGAAGTTCAGGTCCGTTTCGTCGTCGCCGTGCAGCAGCGCGATGTCCCGGTGGCCGAGTTCGATCAGGTGCTTGACGGCCGTGGAGGCTGCCGCGTAGTCGTCGATGCCGATGTAGGCGCACTCCTCCACGTGGCCGCCCACCACCACGAGCGGAATGTCGATTTTCTGCAGGTGGTCCAGCTCGTCGCGGGTCAGCGCCATACAGAGCACCAGCAGCGCGTCGATCTGCTTGTAGACCATGGTCTTGCTGAAGAGCCGCTCGCGGTGGCTGCCGTGGCCCCCGAGGTTGAAGAGGGAAAGGTTGTACTGCCGGGCGTGCAGTTCGCGGTCCGCGCCCTCGATGGCCTTCGAGAAGAACCACCGGCTCACAAACGGGGCCAGCACCCCGATGGTCTTGGTGCGCCCGGTGGCCAGGCCCGACGCCGAGGACGAGGCAACGTAGCCCAGCTCCGTGGCCACCTCCAGGATCTTTTCCCGGGTTGCCGGTGAAACACGCGGCAGGCCGCGCACGGCACGGGATACGGTGGCGGTGGAAACACCTGCGGCCGCGGCCACGTCTTCGATACTGACTCCTGAGTGGCCACCGCGCTGTGCCCTTTCAGTAGTGCGCGCCACGATGTCCTCTCTAAGTCCTCATGCAGATTTCCGCCGCATCTTCCCGCGGCGGCAAGAATCCATTTTAGTCCCGCCTGGCATCACTTGCGGCGGGTGGCCGTGCGGGCGGGCAGGCGCCGGCGGAGCCTGACCATCCCGTACAGCGCCAGCAGGGTGGCCAGCAGCCCAAGCGCCCAGCCGAGCGCGGGCTGCGCCGTCACCTCCATCCAGACGGTGACGACGAGCAGCACCACGGCCCAGAAGCCGAGGAACCCGATGATGATGTCGAAGTCCTCGCCGGAGCGGACACGCCTGTGCGTGGCCGCTTCCGGCTTCCTGTTCTGTGGTGCTGCTCCGTGCGTCACTTGACAGCGCCCGCCGTCAGGCCGGCCACGATCTTGCGCTGGAACACCAGCACCAGGATGACCAGCGGAATGGTGACGATGGTGCCGGCGGCCATGATGGCCGTGTAGGGGATCTGGTTTGGCTGGGCACCGGCGAAGTTGGCGATTGCCACGGTCACCGGCTGGGTTGCGTCGCTGGAGAGCTGGCTGGCGATGAGGAACTCATTCCACGAGGAAATGAAGGCCAGGATCGCCGTGGTGAAGATGGCCGGCGCCGCGAGGGGCATGATGACCTTGCGGAAGGCCTGCCCCTGCGTGCAGCCGTCCACCCGGGCCGACTCCTCCAGCTCCCATGGCATCTCCCGGAAGAAGGAGGTCATGGTGTAGACGGTCAGCGGCAGGACGAACGAAATGTTCGGAATGATCAGCGCCTGGTACGTGCCCATCCAGCCGATGTTGGTGAAGAGCTGGAACAGCGGGGTGATCAGGGCAACGCCGGGGAACATGGAGGCTCCCAGGATGAAGCCGAGCACCAGGAACTTGCCACGGAAGTTCAGCCGGGCGAGCGCATACGCCGCGAACACACCGATGATCAGCGACACCAGGGTGACGACACCGCCGATGAAGACGCTGTTGAGCAGGGCCTGGCCGAACCGGTTCCCGAAGGAGGTGTCGAACGCGGTCCTGAAGTTGTCCAGCGTGACGTGGGTGGGCAGGATCGAGGTGTCGTAGGTGAAACCCACCTCGCGGAATGCGGTCACCACCATCCAGTACGCCGGCGCCAGGCACCAGATCAGGATGACGGCGGCGCTGATGTAGGTCCTGCCCTGCGCCCAGCGTTCCTTGTTCTGCGCCTTGCGGCGGCCTCGGTCCTGCTCCGCGCGCAGGGTTGCTGCGGAGGATGTCGCGGCGGTCATTTCTTCCCCTTACCTGTGGCGCCGCTCTGTTCAACAACATTTGCGCCGAGGAACCGGACAAAGATGAACGCGACAAGAAAGATGATGATGAACGTGATGGTCGACAACGCCGCGGCGGCATTGAACCCTTGTCTGATTTGGTTGATCACCAGGATGGACAGCGTGGTGGTGTTGTTCGCGCCGCCCGTGAGGATGTACGGGAGGTCGAACATGCGAAGTGCGTCCAGTGTCCGGAACAGGATGGCCACCATCAGGGCGGGCTTCACGAGCGGCAGCGTGATGAGCCGGAAGCGCTGCCAGGCGGAGGCGCCGTCCACCTTGGCGGCCTCGTAAACCTCGGCCGGGATCATCTGGAGTCCGGCGAGGATCAGCAGGGCCATGAACGGGGTGGTCTTCCAGACGTCCGCGATGACCACTGCCCACTTCGCCGGCCATTCGCTGCCGGTCCACAGGATCGAGGTGTTGAACAGCTTGTTGGCGATGCCCTCGAAGGCGAAGATGAAGAACCAGAGCTTCGCGGTGACGGCGGTGGGGATGGCCCACGGAACGAGCACAGCGGCGCGGACCATGCTCCGGCCCTTGAAGCTGCGGGCCATGATCATGGCCATCCAGAAACCAAGGACGGTCTCGAAGGCCACGGTCACCACGGTGAAGAAGAAGGTGGTGGCCGTTGCGGACCAGAACTGCGAACCGAGGGTGCCCGGCGGGCACGCAACCGTTCCGCCGGCCGGGGCCGAACACTGCTGGGCGAGCCAGTTGACGTAGTTCTGGACGCCGGCCGGGCCGCCCGCCGTGAACAGGCCGGTGGCGGGGTCAAGGCCGGCATCCTTCTGGAAGGACATCACGATTGCACTGATGATCGGGTAAACGATCACCACGGCAAGGGCGATGATGGTCGGGGCGAGGAGCCATGTGGCCCACTTGCCCTGGCTGAGAATCTTGTTGTCCTCACCCACGCCCTTGGGGCCGTGGTGGACCGGGGTGCCGCCCGACGCCGGTGCCTTGACCGGCGTCGAGCCTACTTCGGTTGCCATGGCAGAACTATGATCCTGCACCGGCGGATTCGATGGACTTCTGCATGTCAGACAGTGCAGTGTCCACGGGCTTCTCACCCTTGATGGCCGAGTACGCGTTCTCCTGGATCGCCTTGGTGACCGCCGGGTAGAACGGGCTGACCGGACGCGGCACGGCGTTCTCGATGGAGGTCTTCAGCACGGGCAGGTACGGGAGCTTCTTCACCAGGGTCTGGTCCGTGTAGAGCGACCCGAGCACCGGTGCCAGCGAACCCTGCGTGGCGTAGAACTTCTCGGTTTCCTCTGAGGTCATGAACTTCAGGAAGTCCAGGGCCGTGGCCTTGTTCTTGGAGTAGACGCTGACGGCCAGGCTGTGTCCGCCCAGCGAGGAGGCACCGGGGCCGTCCTTGCCGGGGATCGGTGCGATGCCCAGCTTGTCCTTCACCTTGGATGATCCTTCGGTCGTGGCCAGGTTGTACACGTAGGGCCAGTTGCGCAGGAAGAGGAGCTTTCCGTCCTGGAAGGCCTGGCGGCTTGCCTCCTCCTGGAAGGTGATGGCTTCCTTCGGGATGTTTCCGTCGGCGTAGGCCTTGGCCAGGTTCTCCAGGCCGGCCTTGGCCTGGTCAGTGTTCAGGCTGGGCTTGCCATCGGCATCCAGGACGGAACCGCCGGCGGAGTTGATGGCCTCCGACGCGTTGACGGTCAGGCCCTCATACTTGCTGAACTGTCCGGCGTAGCAGCCGATCTTGTTCTCCTTGGCGATGGAGCACATGCCCATCATTTCGTCCCACGTCTTAGGCGGGTTGGGAACCAGGTCCTTGCGGTAGTAGAGCAGGGCGCCGTCGGAGGTCTGCGGGGCCGCGTAGAGCGTTCCCTTGTACGTGGCGCTGTCGACGGTCGGCTTCAGCATGGCGCTGGTGTCGAAGGCCATCTTGTCCTTGAGCGGCTGGAGCCATCCCTTGGCCGCGAACTCTGCGGTCCAGACGACATCCACATCCACGACGTCGTAGCTGGCATCCTTGGCCTGGAAGTGCTGCACGATGTCATCGTGCTGCTGGTCCGCCTGGTCCGTCTGCTCCTTGAAGGTCACCTTCTCGTTCGGATGGGCGGCGTTCCACTTCTCGATCAGCGGGCGGACGACGTTGCTGTTGTCCTTGCCCTGCACATACGTAATGGGGCCGCGGCCATCAAGGTTGTTGGCAGCGTCGCCGCCCCCGGCACCACCGCCGCCGCCTGTGGTGCCGCCCCCGCCGCCGCCACAGGCGGACAGGGTCAGGGCGAGCACGCCGGCAGTGGCAACCGGGAGTAAGAACTTAGGGGTTTTCATTGGCTGGAGACTCCTCGCTGAGTGACATGGAAATCAATCGTGCGGTTGATGTGGTGACTGTCACACTAGTAACGTTGCCCGAAGATATGCAAGCGTTTACACCTAATTGTTACCGGAGAGGCAACCATGACCCACAGCCCGATCAGCACGCCGGCTTCCGACACAGCAGCGTGGTGGGCGCACGCGGTCGTCTACCAGATCTACCCCCGCTCCTTCTCTGACGGCAACGGCGACGGCATGGGCGACCTGCCCGGCGTCACGGCACGCCTGCCCTACCTGGAGCAGCTGGGGGTCGACGCCGTCTGGCTTTCACCGTTTTACAAGTCGCCGCAGGCGGACGGCGGCTACGACGTGGCGGATTACCGGCAGGTGGACCCCGTCTTCGGCACGCTCGCGGACTTCGACGCCATGCTGGCGGAGGCCCACCGCCGTGGCCTGAAAGTGATCGTGGACCTGGTGCCCAACCACACCTCGGACGAACACGAGTGGTTCCAGGAAGCCCTCGCCGCGGAGCCCGGTTCAGCCGCGCGGGAACGTTATATGTTCCGGCCGGGCAAGGACGAGGTTCCCGGCTCCGGCGACGGAAATGTCGCCCCGAACAACTGGAAGTCCATCTTTGGCGGGCCGGCCTGGACGCGGACCATGAATGCGGACGCCACGCCCGGCGACTGGTACCTGCACCTGTTCGACACGAAGCAGCCGGACCTCAACTGGGAAAACCCCGAGGTCTGGGAGGAGATGCGCTCCGTGCTGCGGTTCTGGCTGGACCGGGGCGTGGACGGCTTCCGGGTGGACGTGGCGCACGGCATGGTGAAGGAGGCCGGGCTTCCGGACTGGGAAGGCGTGGCAGCCATGGTTGAGGGCTCCGCCGAAACCGGCCACGTGACCGATCCCCCGGGCGCCCACGGAGAGGCAGTTGAACCGCATACGGCACATTCGTCCCCGGCCGGCGATTCCGGGGACGGCGCCGCTGGCGGCGCCGAGCATGAGCCCGTATCGCCGCTGTACCCGCCGTCGCCGTTCTTTGACCAGGACGGGGTGCACGAAATCTACCGCGACTGGAACCGGGTGCTGGCCGCGTACGACGGCGACCGCATGCTGGTGGCCGAGGCGTGGGTTGAACCGGCGGAGCGGCTGGCGAGGTACATCCGCCCGGACGAGATGCAGCAGGCCTTCAACTTCGACTTCCTCCTGGCCGGCTGGGACGCCCGGCGGATGGCCGTAGCAATCGAGGATTCCCTTGAGGCAGCCGCCTCCGTGGGCGCGCCGTCCACGTGGGTCCTGAGCAACCACGACACCGTGCGCCATCCGAGCCGCTTCGGCCTGAAGGACCCCACCACCTTCCCGAAGGGCATTGCCGCTGAGGATGAGCAGCCTGACGCGGAACTCGGTCTCGCCCGCGCAAGGGCTGCCACGCTGGTGTCCCTGGCCCTGCCCGGCTCCGCCTATATCTACCAGGGCGAGGAGCTTGGCCTGCCCGAGCACACCTCGCTGCCCGCCGAGGCCCGGCAGGACCCGACGTTCTTCCGGACCAACGGCGTCGAGCGCGGGCGTGACGGCTGCCGGGTGCCGCTGCCCTGGAAATCCGCGGCGCCCGGGTACGGCTTCGCTGCAGCCTCCACGGCGCCCGATCCGGCGGCGCCGTGGCTGCCCCAGCCCGAGGCTTTCGGGAATCTTGCCGCCGACCGGCAAGACGGGGTCAAAGGCTCCACATTGGAGCTGTACCGCTCTGCGCTGGCTCTTCGCCGGAGCCGCGGACTGGGATCCGGAACATTCCGCTGGGCGGACAGCCACGATCCCGAACGGGGCGTCCTGGCCTTTCACAACTCCGATGTCCTGGTGATTGCCAACACGGGTGCGGAGCCCGTGCCCGTGCCCCGGGGTTATCGGGTGGCTCTGTCGAGCGCTGAAGAACCGGGCGCGCCGGAAGCCGGCGCCGATGAGGCCGTGGTGGCGCCCAACAGCGCGGCATACCTGGTGGCCGGATAGCCGGCGGGGCTAGCGGACCCGCTCAGCACGGCTGAAGCGGGTCCGCGCGCCTGCCGCAATGTGCACCAGGACCGGCGTCCGCTGGCCCACCACGGCGCTGAGGGCGTCAACGAGGTCGGCGGCTTCGGCCGCGACAGCCTGCGGAGAAACGCCGGGCCGCGGGTGCAGCCGGAGCTTCAGTGCCGGCTGGCCCTTGACGTCATAGATCGAAACCGATGCTCCGGCGAGATCGGGACGCTCGGCCAGCGCATTCTTCAGTGCCTGCTCGGCCACTCCCCCGCCGATCCGGATATCGCCGGGAACGCCGCCCGGATCCTCGGCCGCCAGCAGGAGGTCGGTGCGGCCCTTGCCCTGCTGGGCGATCCAGGCGACCATGAGGACGATCAGCAGCACCACCGCCAGGACCAGGACGATCCACAGCCAGCTTCCCTGACGGCCGGGGAACTGCGTCCCTTCGAAGATGGTGGCAGCGCTGTCCGACACACTTCCGGACCAGGAATGCCACCATCCCGCGACGCCGGGCACGGCGGCCAGAAGGATGAGCAGCACGCCAATCACCAGCAGTTTGAAGCCCAGAATGCCGAGCAGGATCCGGTTGAGAAGCCTGGGAGTGCTGTTCATGCGCCCACCACCCCGGAGGTGGACAGATTGACCGTCACCTGGGGCATGGGTGAGGGGCCCATCGCCTGCAGTTCGTCCTCCACTGCCTGCAGAATGGCGTTTTCGCTGACCGGCACACCGGAGGTGGGACGGACATTGACAACCACCTGGCGCTGGGAGACCACCACCATGACCTGTTCCTGCGTGACGTTGGCGGCGAGGCGGGCGCGCCGGGCGAGGGCCGCAGCGATCACTTCATCATCCACCACGACGGCGATCCGCCGGTTTTCCAGCAGATGCCTGGCCCGGCGCCCGGGCAGGACCGCGCTCAGGAAGAAGAAGAGGCCCACTGCCGCCGTCACGGCTCCGGCGGCGCCCAGCAGCAGCGGCGGCACGCCTGAGGGCAGCGCCGTGATCCGTTCGGCGGCGGTCTGCGGATCGATAAGCCAGGGCGGCTGGCCGATGGCGCGCACCGCGGATTCCAGGAGGACGTACAGGCACAGTGCAATGACCAGCGCGCCGGCGATGACCGCTGCGACGGCACGTGAGGAATGGGTCTCCCGGTGCAGGACGCGCCGCATGTCAATGGCGGCGGCATGCGCCGCACCGGAGCCGTCCTGCACCGGCTCCCCGCCGGCTTCATGGTGCTGTTCGACGACGGAGCTCACTGCACCCTGCCCCCTTCCGTGACGTGGGCACCGCTGATGCGGATGTCCACCCTGCTCAGCCTTGCGCCGCTGAGTTCGGTCACTGTGCTGAGGATGCCGGCCCTGGCGTGCACTGTTCTTTCCCAGATGGAGCCGCCGAGGGCCTGGACGCGTCCCGGGTCCCGCAGGACGGCCGCCAGGCTGGGAACCCTGATCGGGGCGACGAGGGACAAGGCCAGCAGACCGTCGTCGTCCGTCCAGTCAGCACGCACGTCGTGGGCGTGGATACCGAGCGCCTCCGCCGCGGCAGCTTTGGCCAGGCTGGTGAGGGCCTGGGTGCTGATTCTGTTGTGCCCGCTGTACTGCCGGCCGGGCGCGGGGGTTTCGGCTGCATGGCTCAGGCCGGTTGCCCCGTTCATGTGGGCTGCACCTTCATGTGGGCTGCACCGTTCATGAGGATGAGCGCCGGCCGCTGATGGCATCGATGACGCTGCGCAGGTCCAGTTTCCCTTCCGCGGCGCGGCCCAGGAGCGCACCGATTCCCATGAACAGCAGGGAAATCAGGAAGCCCCAGAGGCCGAACTGGAGTGACATGAACGCCACGAAGGCGCCGACCGCGATTCCGACCACCGTGGGGCTCACAGGACCGCCTCCCTCTCAGCGACGGCGGACGCACCGGCCGGCTTCACCGGTGGCGCGATGTAGACGTCGTTGATCTCGACGTTCACTTCAATGACCTGGAGACCGACCAGCTTCTCGACGGCGGCGTAGACACTTGCGCGTACCTGGTTGGCCAGGGCATGCAGTGGAGTTCCGTAGACCGCCACAAGGGTGATGTCCACTGCCACCTGGGTTTCCCCGACCTCGGCATGGACGCCCGCGGCGTGATCGGAGCTGCCCACCGCGTCCCTGATGGCGCCGAGCGCCCTGGAGGAGCCGGTACCCAGGGAGTACACGCCGGGCACGGCCCGGGCCGCGATTCCGGCAACTTTGGCCACGGCGGTTTCGGAGATGACGGTCCGCCCGCCGGCTGCAACCGGCGTCAGGGCAGGGTCCGCGCGAACGCCGGCGGTTTGTGGATTCTGGTATTCCATCAGCACTCCCCTTCTGTTGAACACAACCCTATCCCTTAGGCAGGACAACGTCAGGGGCCCGCTCACCCCGGCCCGGAACGCCGGGTCCCCGTGTGCGGCCGCTACTGGCAGTTCGCGGACAGCCAGCTGGTCACGGGGGCCATGGCCGCTTCGAATTCGCCGTTGGAATACACGCTCTGGTCCGACAGGCCCGCCAAGGCCACCTCGTTCAGCCGCGCGAAGTCCGCCTTGAGCGCTTCCGGCACCCGCCCTGCAGTTTCGGCCAGTTCCGCCTTCTTCTGCTCCAGTTCCGCCGTCTTCCCCTGCGCAGCCGAGAGCGGCAGCAGGGACGCGCCCGTGGCCTGCGTGGAGATGGCGTCGCAGGCTTCGGCCGCCGAGGCGTAGCCGCCGTACGGGCCCGACGCCGCGCTGCCGGAGGGGGTGGGAGCGGCGCTGCCGGCCGCCGTCGTCGACGTTTCAGAGGCCGACGGCGCACTGCCGGAGGCAGGCGCCGAGCAGGCGGTGAGTGCCGCGGCGGCAAGAAGGGCGGTGGCGTACAGCGGGCGGGCAAGAAGTTTCACGGTTTCCATTCCTGGAGTGGTTTTGCCGCTGGAGCGGCCTGGCTGGGCAGCCGGAGAACGCCTGCCCCGTCCCCCGGCGTGCGAGTCTAGCCCGGCCGGAGCGCGCGTTTCCAAGTTGACAGACGGGTCCGACTTTGCAGTCACGCTCCCCCAACGCTCCTTATATACGGAAGAGGAGACGCAGCAGGAGGCGCCCGGACTGGTTCCGGACGCCTCCCGTTTACTGCTTCAAATGGGCCTACTTGTAGAGGCCGTTGCCGCCCACGTTGACGTTGGTGGGCAGGTAGCCGAACGGGCCGAGGCCGTTCTTGCCGAAGGTGCGGTCAACCTTGGACACGCCGTCCCGGAAGTTGATCTTCACGGTGGGCGACAGGGAGCCGCCGCGGACGCCGTTCACGTTGTCGATGAAGGACTGGACCAGGCCGCCCGGCTGCACGTAGTGCGAGTACGCCTGGAACTGGCGGCCGTTCTGCTGGGCGGACAGGTTGCCGCTCGGGTTGTTGGCGGGCAGGTTCAGGTCGGTGGGGGATCCCAGGGCCAGGCCGCTGTTGTTCATGGGCTGGTAGTCGGAGCGAACGCCGTTGCCGACGAAGCCGTACACGCCGTCGGGGCCGCGCATTCCTGCCGCGTAGGTGAACTGGTGGCTGATGGTGAACAGGTAGTACTTGTTCTTGCCGTTTTCGTTCTGGATGAAGATCTGCGGACGCTCGGTCTGGTCGTTGACGCAGTTGGCGGACAGGATGGGCGGCAGGAAGTGCCACTTGGTCAGGTCCTTGTTGTCCGCCACGGCCAGGCCCACGTTGGCGGTCTGGTAGTAGGCGCCGCTGCTCTGGACGTCGCTTACCTTCTCGGCGTTAGCGTCGCCCGGCTTGTAGCCAAGGTCTTCGGCCTTGCACTCGTAGTCGCCGCGGTTGCCGCCGGTGTTGCCTTCGAAGACCATGAAGGTCTTGCCCGGGTGGGCCGGGTCGGCAAAGGTGTAGGGGTCGCGGAACGCGAAGCCAGGGTTCTGCGCCTTGGTCTGGTACAGCTTTCCATCCGGTTCAAGCAGCTTGGTGTGCTTGAAGCCGTCGAACGTGACACCGTTCTTGTCGGCGTGGATCTTGCCGAGCGCCTTGGCGATGGCCGCGTCCGGCGCGATGCCGCCGCCGCCGGCGTTGCGCTCGGCAACGTCGTGGAATGTGGTGGCCGTGTAGAAGACGTTCACCTGGTCGCCCTGCATCAGGCGCGTGGAACCGGACCACTCGGTGTTCCCGATCGAGGTGTTGTCCAGGAACAGGTGTCCGCCGTAGTTCCACTTGTCCTTGGCCGGGTCAGCGTTGGTCTTGCGGAAGAAGTAACCGATGCGGGCGTTCCAGTGGCGCTGGTCGAAGCCGTAGCCTGCGTGCCGGTCAGCGACCAGCGAGAAGATCACGTCGTAGCCCTTGTAGCTGATCTGGTTGGCGTTCTCGTCGGTCAGCGACCAGGTGTCCCAGACCCACACGTCGTCGTTCATGGCGGGGAAGTCCTCGGGGATCTCCGGCATGGTGACGTCGGGGCTCATGGAGTTCTGGCCCGGCGAAACGGTGGAATCGCTCTGCGCCATGATCTGTTTGGCGTCGGCGCGGGTCCACTTGGAGGTGAAGTCCGCTGCCGGGTCGTAGGCCTTCTGGCTGTGGTCGGTGGGCAGCGGGAAACCCGGGGCCGGTGCCGGCATCTGGGTGCTCGACGGCGGATCCGACGGCTCGTTGGCCTGCGCCGAGGGCACGGCGAGGAAGGCCGTGGCGGCGACAGTTGCCGCCAGAGCTGCGGCGGCGGGGCGCCACCGCAGCATCCGGGGGGTGTTGGGGTGCTTGTGCATTGTTGCTCTTCTCGCGGAGTTATTTCGTGGAAGACGGGCAAATGCCCTTGTCCCGGCACTCCGGAGACCCCGCTGACACATGCGTCATCGAGGACGCCTTTGTGTCGAGGGAAGAACGGGGTTTGGGTAGGACCCCGCATCGGGCAAGTGGAAATGTCATACATTTCGCGGCCCACACTCAACGCTAGACAACGTTGTCAGCCGAGTTCAACCCGGTTTTCGGCGGGCCCCCTCCTCGGACGTCCGGTTGGTGCAAGCGCTTGCATCTCCATCACGCGCGCGTGCCTCACGTCAGCGCCCGAATCAAATGGGACTTCATGAACGCGTCATCAATGGCGCTCATCACACCCTCCGGGGGACCTCGCCCTCCAGCCGAAACGGGGCAATATGACGCGAAACACGCCGCCCGCCGTCGTAAGTGGGGACGATAACGTGCCAAAGCGCCCCACGAAGGGTCGCCTGGACCAAGGGAGCGCCGGGAAGAGGAGCGCCCAGAAGAGGAGCGCCGACCAGAGGAGCGCCCGGAAGAGGGAACCCGAAAGAAGAGGGAACCCAAAAGAAGAGGGCACCAGGCGCAGAGATGCGGGGAAACGAAAAAACCCCGCTGTTTCCCTTGCAACAGGGGAACAGCGGGGTTTAGCTGGTGGCTCCGACCGGCGTCGATCCGGTGACCTTTCGATTTTCAGTCGAACGCTCTACCAACTGAGCTACAGAGCCTAGGTGACGTGTCACCATGACAGCCGGAATTTCTTCCGGCAATCAAAGCGACCCTGACGGGACTTGAACCCGCGACCTCCGCCGTGACAGGGCGGCGCGCTAACCAACTGCGCTACAGGGCCTTGCTATTTTCTTGCGTTCCGCAGTATCTCTACCGCGTTTTTTCAAGGACTCCAGCCTACCAGACTTTTTTGCCTGCTTTGACCACTTCCTTGCGTACCCCCAACGGGATTCGAACCCGTGCCGCCGCCGTGAAAGGGCGGTGTCCTAGGCCGCTAGACGATGGGGGCTTGGACTCGATTTGGCTGAACAAGGGCAAAAATAAAGGGCCGAAGCCATTCGTTCTTGTCCTTTCGTGTTCCTCCGAACCGGACGTCTAAAACTATAGGGCCTTGCCCGGGAATAAACAAAATCGACGCAAAGGCCACCCCAACGGCAGGCAAACCCGCCCCCCCCCGGAATGGCAGCTTCTTGGCTAGAGATGGCCGATTTCCGCCAGCCGCCGGAGGGGCAACGGAACTAGATTGGCACCATGGCATCCACCGCCGGCACGAGCCCGCTCCAGCCCCGTTCCTCCCAGACCCCGGACCCCGAACCGGGGAAGCGCGTGAATGCGCTCGGCGTCGCCGCCGTCGTGGTGACGGTGGTGCTCTGGGCCTCCGCCTTCGTGGGCATCCGCGCCGTCGGCCCAAGCTTCTCCCCCGGCGCCCTGACGCTGGGGCGGCTGGCGATCGCCGCCGTCGTGCTTGGCGCCGTGGTGCTTCCCAAACTGCGGGCGCTGCCGCGCGGACGCGAGTGGTGGCCCATCCTTGCCTACGGTGTCATGTGGTTCGCCGGGTACAACGTGGCACTCAACGCTGCCGAGCATTCGCTCGACGCCGGAACCAGCGCCCTGCTCATCAACGTGAACCCGATCCTGGTGGCCGTGATGGCCGGCATCATCCTCAAGGAGGGTTTTCCACGCTGGCTGATCATCGGCAGCCTGGTGGCGTTTGGCGGCGTCGCGGTCATCGCCTTGGGATCGGGGACGCGTTCGACGGCGGACGTGGCAGGCGTGCTGCTCTGCCTCCTCGCTGCTGCACTCGCCGCCGTCAGCGTCATCATCCAGAAGCCTGTTCTGCGGAAGTTTTCGGCGGGGCAGGCAACGTGGTTCGGAATCCTGGTGGGCCTGGTCTGCTGCCTTCCCTTCGCCGGCCAGCTGGGCCAGGAGCTGCAGGCGGCACCGGCGTCAGCCACCCTCGGCCTGGTCTACCTGGGCATCTTCCCCACCGCCATCGCGTTCACCACCTGGGCCTACGCCCTGTCGCTGATCGATGCGGGCAAGCTCGCCGCCACCACATACCTCGTGCCGGGCACCACGGTGCTGATTTCATGGCTGGTGCTCAGCGAAATCCCGACCGCCTGGGGGCTCGTAGGCGGTGCCATCTGCCTCGTGGGTGTGGGACTGACCCGGCGCAGATCCCGCTAAAGTTTGGGTATGCCCGCAAACCTGCCGCCCGGCCTCCCGATCGTTCCGGAGGGCGACGGCAACACCCCGGGTTTCGACATGTCCGAGGCGGACTTCGAAGCCGCGGTCAGCGACGCCCTGGACCAGCTTCCCGCCGAGGTGGCGCGGGCCATGGACAACGTGGCGGTGTTCATCGACGACGATTACGTTCCGCAGCCCGGTGAAGACCCGGACACCGTCCTCCTGGGACTGTACGAGGGCGTTCCCCTCACCGAGCGCGACTCATGGTGGGACGCCGGTTCCCTTCCGGACCGCATCACCATCTACCGCCAGCCGATCCTGGACATCTGCTCCTCGCGCGAGGACGTGGTGGAGGAGGTGGCAGTGACGGTGATCCACGAGATTGCCCACCACTTCGGCATCGACGACCAGCGGCTTCATGAACTCGGTTGGGACTAGCCTTGTAGGCATGGGACACGACCACAACCACGCCCACGGGCTGACGGCAACGGGGAGGCACCGCAGCCGGCTGATTGCGGTTCTGGCCATCACACTGTCCGTGATGCTGATCCAGGTGGCCGGGTCCGTGCTCTCCAGCTCCCTTGCCCTGCTGGCCGACGCGGGCCACATGCTCTCCGATGCGGCCGGCGTCTTCATCGCCCTGATGGCGGCGTGGATCGCCGCGCTGCCGGCCAGCGATCTGCGGACGTACGGCTACCAGCGGGCCGAAGTGCTGGCCGCGCTCGCCAACGCCCTGATCCTGGTGGTCGTGTCGGCAGTCATCTTCACCGAGGCCATCCGCCGCATCGGCTCGGCACCCGAAGTGCACACCGACATCATGCTGTACGCCGCCATCCTGGGTGCGGCTGCCAACCTCGTCTCGCTGCTGATCCTGCGCAAGGCCCAGCAGGAAAGCCTCAACGTCCGCGGCGCGTACCTGGAGGTGCTTGGCGACCTCCTCGGCTCGTTCGCCGTGATCGGCGCGGCGCTGGTCATCAAATTCACCGGCTACCTGGCGGCGGACACCATCGCCTCCGTGATCATCGCGCTGATGATCCTGCCGCGGGCCTGGCACCTGCTGCGGGACGTCGTCGATGTCCTGCTGGAGGCCAGCCCGAAAGGGGTGGAGGTCGGCATGATCCGCGAACACATCCTTTCCGTGGCGGGTGTGGTGGCCGTACACGACATCCACATCTGGACCATCACCTCAGGCGTGCCCGTATTTTCCGCACATGTGGTGGTCGAGGACGAGATGCTGAACGCGAAGGGCGCGGACCAGGTCCTGGACAAGCTCACCACCTGCCTCGGCTCGCATTTCGACACCGAACACTGCACCTTCCAGCTGGAACCGGCCAGCCACTCCGAGCACGAATCCCATCAGCACGCCTGAGAGGGCGCTTTCTGCCCCAGCTTTCTGCCGGGCTTCTGCACCGGCTTCCTTTGCAACACGCCTGCCGATCTCCCACCCAATAACACCAATGTTGTTTATGTTATTGATGTGACCAGTGTTGCCAAAGTGGCAGCCGGACACCTAACCTCAGAGGGCTGGGCATCTCCCGAGGGGCATTTTCGTGCTGCCTCCCTATCCGTTCGCCCCGCCCTGACTTGCGAGGTTACGAATGGGTTTGACCGGCTCTGGCCGCGCAACGGCGGTCCTGTGCACCGCCGTCGTCCTCTTTGGCACCATGTCAGCGCCCGCCCGCGCTGACCTCGCAGCCGCACCTGGCCCTGCACTGGCGGCGCCATCGGCTTCCAGGCCCACGGCGGTTCCTGCATCGCCGAAGATCCCTTCCCCCGCGGACATCGCTGCGGCCAAGTCCAGTGAAAAGGCGACGGCGGCAAAGGTCGCCGATATTGAGGGCATCCTTGCCGGCGCCGCTGCAGCCCAGGAGGTCACGTTCGCACGGACCCTCGAAGCCAACAACGCCTACAGCAACGCCCTGGTGGAACTGGACACGAGGTCGGACGCAGCCGCGGTGGCCACGGCGCGGGCTGCGGCGGCGGATAAGGAGCAATCCAAGAGCCGCAAGGCTGTGGGGCAGCTGGCCGGGGACCTGTACCGGAACGGCGGGCTCAATCCTGAGCTGAGCGGTTTGGTCACAGGCTCGGGTGACGTCCTGGCCAAGGCTGCAACGCTGCAGGCCCTCACCGCCGGCCGGAGCAGGGCTTTCGCCGCCGCTGAAACCACCGCCGCCGCTGCCGAAGCACTTACCGCCGCTGCCGCGGACGCCCGCCGCGCCGCTGACGAGGCCGCAAAGACCGCCGAAACACTCAAGGCGCAGGCGGACGAAGCCAATGCGGCCCAGGTGAAAGCGGTGGCGGACGCCAAGGCGCAGCGCACTGTCCTCGTAGGCCAGCTTGCCACGCTGCGGAACACGACGGCGGCACTGGAATCCGCACGGGTGGACGGCCTCGAGCGCCAGCGCCAGCAGGCCCGCCTCGCCGCCATAACTGCGGCTGCTGAACGGGCCGCCGCTGATCAGGCGGCGGCAGGCAAGGCGGCCGCCGCGGGCGCTGACGCGGACCCTGCCGGGACCGGCTCCAACGGGACCTCCGGGACTTCCGGCAACGGAACCGCGCCTGCATCGGAGCAAGCCGCCGCAGCCCCGGCCCGGACACCTGCCCAGCCGGTTCCTGCTCCTGCCGCTGGGGCCACTCCCCCATCTCCCGCACCCGCACCTGCCCGCCCGGCACCCGCACCTGCCCCCGCACGTCCGGCTCCTGCGCCCGCACCGGCACCTGCCCGGCCGGCACCGGTTCAGCCGGCACCCGCTCCGGCCCCTGTCCCGGTTCAGCCGGCCCCGTCTACTGGCGGTTCCAACCAGGGCGCCATTTCGGTGGCAATGGCCAAGGTGGGGTCCCCGTACTTCTACCAGTACGGCGGCACCGGCGCGTACGGCTTCGACTGCTCGGGCCTGGTCCAGAACGCGTTCGCAGCCATCGGCAAACAACTTCCGCGCACCGCCGCGGAGCAGTTCGCCCAGGCCCCCGTCCACGTTCCCCTCTCCCAGGCGCAGCCCGGCGATCTCCTCGTCTGGGGATCGGCGCCCGGCTTCTACCACGTGGCAATCTATCTGGGCGGCGGCAGGGTGGTGCAGGCCCTGAACCCGTCGGCAGGCATCACGGTCACGGAGCTGAGCATGATGGCCGGCATGCAGCTACACCCCGTGGCTGCGCGGTACTGAGCCGGGTCCCGGCGTCGGGACCCTTGGCAACGGGAATCCCTAGGACAGCACGTCCTTGCTCACGAACCTCCCGTAAGCCAGCGCACCGAAGACCGCGATATAGCCCGCCTGCAGCAGCGCATTGTCCCCGAACGAGTCCCACCCGATGGGCTGGCGAAGCAGGTCAGCGAAGCCAAACCAGTGGTGCGTGAACAGCCAGGGGTGCAGCCACTCCAGCTGGGGCAGCTGGTCGAGCACCTGGGAAACAACGGACAGGACGATGGTGGCCGCCATGGCGCCGACCGGCACGTCGGTCAGCGTGGACAGGAACAGCCCGATGGCCGACAACCCCAGCAGCGATACGGCCTGGTAGGCGGCTATCAGCAGCATCCTGACCAGCGCCTCCTCCGGCTCAACGAGGTCGCCGGAGAGCAGCGCCACCGGCCCCACCGGGAACAGCGCCCAGCCGATGCCGGCGCCGGCGAGCGCCACAGCCAGCGGGGCTGACAGGCAGAACACAGCCGCCCCGGCGTACTTGACCAGCAGCAGGCGGACCCTCCCGGCCGGAGCCACCAGCAGGTACCGCAACGTTCCCAGTCCTGCCTCCCCGGCGATGGTGTCGCCGGCCACCACCCCGATGGTCAGCGGCAGGAACAGCGGGACCGAAACCAGCATCGCCGTCACAGCCACAAACAGCCCGTTCTGGCTGATCCGGTCCAGGAAGGCCGGTCCCCTCCCCGGCGGAACAGCTGAGGAAACACGGACGACGACGGCAATCACCACCGGGATAGCGGCCAGTGCCAGAAGCATCGCCTGGGTCCTGCGGCGCCGGAACAGCTGCTTCAGTTCCGAGCCCAGCAGCGGCCAGCTGGATGCCCGGCGCCTGGTGCCCGGTGCGGGCGCGTCCCGTACGTGCAGCTTCTCGCTTGCTGCCTCCTGTACGGCCGGCGGTTCCCGGTGCGGCACGGGCTCGTTGTGTACGGCCGAATCACTCTGCGGCACCGATTCACTGTGCGACATCGAAGCCCTCCCCCGTCAACGCCACGAAGCGGTCCTCGAGGCTGCCGCGCTCCACCGTGAACCCGCGGACCCGCACGCCGTCCGCCACGAGGGCGGCGACAATTGCTTCGGGGGCTACGGCACCGTTTACGGCCGGTTCACCATCCCTGCCGGCAGGCAGTCTGGACGTGATGACCGCGTCGGCACCGTCCGGATGCCCTGCAACCGGTGACAGGCCAAACCGCGCCAGAACGCCCGAGGCGGTGCCGGCGTCGGGCGTTACCAGGCGGAGCTGTGCGGTGCCAGCCTGCCGGAGTTCGGCCAGGGGCCCCTGTGCCACCAGCCGTCCGGCGCTCATGATGGCCGCGTGCGTACAGATTTGCTCCACTTCGGCCAGCAGATGGCTGGACACGAACACTGTTGCCCCGTCGGCAGCGAGGGACCGCACCAGATGGCGGACCTCCCGGGTGCCCTGCGGGTCCAGCCCATTGGTGGGTTCGTCCAGAACCAGCAATTCACGCCGGGCCAGCAGCGCGTTGGCGATGCCCAGCCGCTGCTTCATGCCGAGCGAGTAGGCCCGCACCTTCTTGCGGGCGGCATGGGAAAGCCCCACGCGTTCCAGTGCTTCAGCCACCCTCGCCCGGCGGGTGGACGGCGCGGCGTGGCGGTCTGCCGCGTCCAAGCGGTGCAGATTTGCCGCGCCCGACAGGAACGGATAGAAGGCCGGACCCTCCACCAGCGCCCCCACCCGCGGCAGAACCTCGTCCAGCTGCCCGGGCATATCCATCCCCAGGACCCTGACCTGTCCGGCGGTGGGGGCAGCCAGGCCAAGCATCATGCGGATGGTGGTGGTCTTGCCGGAACCATTAGGGCCAAGGAAGCCGAACACAGAACCCTGCGGCACGGCAAGATCAATGCTGTTCACCGCCAACTGGTGGCCGAAGCGCTTGCTCAGCCCCTGCGTCTCTATTGCAGGTGCATCACTCGCGGAACCCGGACCGCGGCCGGCGCCTGTCACTTCGCGGCAGCAGCGGCCTGGAGCCGCTCCAGGGGTACGGCACCCACAAAGGTCCGGCCGTCATCGGTCAGCAGGACATTGACCAGCGACGTGGAGATCGCCCGGCCACCCTGGACGCTCACTGTGGCCTGGCGCAGCAGGGGATCATTGAGCAGCTTGTCGACCGGTTGCTTTCCGGAGTTCCGTGAGGCCGCCGGGGCGGAAGCGGATGGCGCCGGGATGCCGACAATCCGTTCCCACCCGGTGCCGGTGACGGTGGGTGCATGCCTGCGCAGGTCCTTGTCAGCCTTGCCCTTGTCAGCCGGGTGCTTGTGCGCCCGGTCCTTGCTGGCCAGGTCCTTGTTGGCCAGCCCCTTGCCGGCCTGATCCGCGTCCTTCTTGTGCGACGGTACGGCCAGCTCCTTCACCGAAGCACCCGGCGGCGGCGAGAAATTGAACAGGCCCGAGTCTGGAGCGCCCAGGGTCAGGCTGGAGAACGCGGTCCGGAAGGCAGGCTCCTGCTGCCCGCGTGCCCGCACCTCCACGCTGAGCGGCATGCCGTTCTCCCCGTCCACAGCCACCGCCACGGATCCCACCAGGGTCACGCCGGACCGCGGCGTGAGGACCAGGTTGTATGCCGCCCGGCCCGCCACCTCGGTGTCTTCCGCCACCTTCACCTCGGTGCTGCTGTCCACCTTTTCGAGCATCTTCGCGGCCAGTTCCTCCGGGGTGGCCACGCCCGACGGCATGTCGTGGCCGCGGGATTCCTTCGATGCCATGGCCGGAAGCGTGATGTGCGTGGCGGTGTTGTCCCTGGAGTTGTACAGCCACAGTTCGTTGCCCTGCCGGACGGCGTCGCGCTCGGCCATCCGGTCCATCACCTGGATGCGCGCCTTGGTTGGCCCGTCGACGTAGACCCTGGCGCTGTGCGGCCCGGTCAGCAGCTCGGCGAGGGAACCTGTGCCGGCGCCCGAGGTGGGCCCCACCTGCGGAACATCGGGCAAACCGAGTTCGGAGGACTGCTCCACCGTGCCGGAGAAGGACTTGGTCTGGTGTTGCCCGATCATCGCCAGCACCTGGGCCGGTGTTTTCTCTGGCAACGGGTCCCGGGCGCTCGCGGGCAAGGACCCCGCCAGGACACCGGCAGCAATAACAGCAGGTACGGCCACGGCAGGGGTCCACCGCAGCCAGGTGGCAGTCATGTCAACTCCGCTCCGACGTCGCAGCTCATATCCTCAGGGTACGCCTCAGCATCCCGTGGGGCAGCCCCCGCACGGGCTGTCGGCTTTGCCCATGGCTGCTCCTGGGACAGACTGGATGGGACGCCGTTTTCCAGCTTCCAGGAGCCCTCGCCACATGAGCATTTCCGGTGCCGCATCCAGTCCCGCCGATGGGTTGACAGGCCTTGTAGGCTTCGCTGCCCAGTCGATCGATTCACTCGGGGAATGGGGGGTGGGGCTGTTTACGCTCCTCGAAACGGTGTTCCCGCCGATTCCCAGTGAAGTGATTCTTCCGCTGGCCGGGTTCCTGACCCGGCAGGGATCCCTCAACCTGGCCCTGGTGTTTGCGACCAGTACGCTGGGGGCCTATCTGGGCGCCCTGGCCCTGTACCTGCTCGGTGCGAAGGTGGGGCTCGAGCGCTCGATCCGCTGGCTGTCGAAGCTGCCGCTGGTGGACCGGGAGGACTTCGAGCGCGCCGAGGGCTGGTTCCGCCGCCACGGCAGGTCCGCGGTTTTCTTCGGCCGGCTGCTGCCCGGTGTCCGCAGCCTCATTTCGCTGCCGGCAGGGGCCGAACGGATGCACCTCGGGACTTTCAGCGTCTTCACCATTGCCGGCAGCGCCATCTGGAACGGCGCGCTGATCGGCTTTGGCGTTCTGCTGGGGCGGCAGTACGCCATGGTGGAACAGTATTCCCGCTACCTCAACTACACCGTCTATGCCGCCCTGGGCATCTTCGTGGTCTGGCTCGTCATCCGGCATATCCGTCGCCGGAAGCCGGCGCCGGACCGGCAGTAGTTCCAAGTCTCAGTCGCCAGGCACCACGGTGCCGGCCCCGCCGTCGACCGTCACTTCCTGGCCTGTCCTGAGCAGCACAGTGGCGTCGGCAACGCCGACTACGGCCGGAATCCCGTACTCCCGCGCAACCACGGCACCGTGGGAGTTGGGTCCGCCCATTTCCATCACCAGGCCGCCGGCCGTCAGGAACAGCGGGGTCCAGCCCGGATCGGTGGAGGGCGCCACGAGGATCTCCCCCGGCTCCAGGCGGGCCCCGACGGGATCAAGGATGACCCGGGCGGGCGCCGTCACGGTCCCTGCCGACGCCGGGCTGCCGGACAGTGCCCCCGCTGCGGCTTCCGCGGCTGCCAGCAGGGTTTCAGGTTCCGTTCCATCGGAAAGCAGCATGCGCGGGATGTGCCGCCGCTCCAGTTCCAGGTAGTAGGCGCCCTGCCGCTGCGCCACGAGATCCTGCATGTCGGCACCGTCCAGCGCCTGGTTCACCTCGGCAAAGTCCAGGAAGAAGATGTCCTCAGCCCGGGCGATCCGCTTCTGCTCCGCCAGCACCGTGCCGACTTGGGCCAGCTGCTTCCGGACTTCGGCCAGTCCCAGGATGATCTGGAACTTGGGAAGTTCGCGGAGCCCGGCGAAAAGCCGTGCCCTGCGCAGCGCAGCCCTGACGGCCACGGCACGGAGGCGTCCCCTGGAACTTGCCTCGGCCACCAGCCGCTCGATCTGCGCCTCCGCCTCGGCAGCTGCCTGGCTGAACTGGCGGTCCGGGGCACGTTCCGGGTCCTCCAGGCGCAGGTAGTTGGTCAGGACACCCAGGATGTGGGCGGGATCGTCCCGCCAGCGGGGCATGCCGACGTCGATCTCGGCCACCGCACGGTGCCCGTACCGTGCCAGGAATTCCGCCAGGCCCGCCTGCGCCGCCGCGGGCAGCTCCCCTGCCAGGAAGCGCTGGGCCAGCACGGCAGCGGGATGCGCCGTAAGCACGGTCACCGATTCCGGGTCGGACTTGATCTTTGCGGCCACCCGCCACAGCTCAAGGTCCATCTCCGTGGTCACGTTGTTGGGCAGGCCGCGGAGCACGGGTTGGAGGTCTGCGTTTCTGTCCGGGCTGGCCCCGTCCGGGCTCCCGGCCCCGCCCGTCCCCTCCCTGCCAAAGAGTTTGCCCCCACCCAGGAGCTTCCCGGCCAGGCCCAGCATGGCGAAGCCCAGACCGGCCAGCGGGAGCACCGCGGGAAGGTTGGGGAACAGCCGCGAGAGAATGTCCTCGGCATGGGCCAGCCGCTGGCGCGGGGACGCGTCCTGACGCAGTTCCAGCGTGGCGTTGAACTCCGTGGTGAAGCGGTTCAGGCGCCTGAGGGCCGCCTCCGGACGGACCAGCGCCCGGAGGGCTGCTTCCGGCACGCGGAACCGGACGGCGACGGGAACCACGTGCTTGAGGAGGCCCCACGGCGTGCGGCGGGTGATGGAGAGGCGCGGATCGTCGAACACGCTGCGCAGGACCTTTGCGGAGCGGGCCTCCATGACATCAAAGACACTGGGGATGATCCGGCGGCCAACGGTGCTCCGCGCGGCCGCCGTCAGGTCAACAAAGATTCGCTGTCCTGCTTCGACGTAGGGCGGCGGCCCGCCGCGGCGGTCGGGGACGTCAAAGCCCGCGGCGGCGGCAACGGAGGAGCCGATTTGCCGGAGGGCGGCGAGTCCCATCGGGGTCAGCGGCCGGGTGAGCCCCTGGGCGAGGCTGAAGCACAGATAGACGCGCAGTTCATCGGCCCGGCCGCGGCGTGGCGGGGCCTTCGACGGCACGGGGTAGAGCGTGGTGATCGGCCGGGACTGGGTCAGCCAGAGCTTTCCGTTGCCGTCGAGCGCCCATTCCGTGTCCTGCGGGGCACCGTAGTGCGCCTCGGCCTTGGTCCCGAGCGCAGCGAGTTCCCGGATCTGCGCGTCGGTCAGGCACGCCCGCCCAAGTCCGTCCTGGTCTGCGGGGGCTTCCTGGTCGACGTATTCGGTGCCGCCCCCGGGCAGCGGCCTGACGGCCGTCCGTTTGTCGCCCAGCCGGCGCTGCAGGATATTGCCGGAGGCGGAGTCCACCACGAAATGGTCCGGGTTGACGGCACCCGACACCACGGCCTCGCCAAGCCCCGGGCTCGCGTCGATCACGGCCTCCCGCCGCCTGCCGGTGACCGGGTTTGCGGTGAACATCACCCCCGCCGCCTCGGCGTCCACCATGCGCT
The DNA here is from genome assembly GCF_042668165.1 of Arthrobacter sp. NPDC057388. Classification (NCBI taxonomy): domain Bacteria; kingdom Bacillati; phylum Actinomycetota; class Actinomycetes; order Micrococcales; family Micrococcaceae; genus Arthrobacter; species Arthrobacter sp. NPDC057388. Next base: position 43,720 of record NZ_JBHVBL010000015.1, on the reverse strand, counting down.
GGACGACGACGGCGAGTGATACCGTTCCGGGGTCGATGTTGCGGCTGGCGCGGTAGGCCACCGCCCGGTCCGTCCACAGCGAAGCCCAGCACTTCCGGACGGCGTCCAGCAACGCGACAGCGTCGATGACGTTCAGGTACGTGTCCTGCTGGCCGGCGAAGCTGGCGAAAGGAAGGTCCTCGGCGGTGGCCGAGGACCGCACCGCGACGGGAACGCCGTCCAGCGCCCGGTAAGCCGTCAGCACTTCCCCGGCGATCGACGTCGGCAATTCCGCGGCGGTGATCAGGCTGCGGGCCTTGCCGGCCAGCCGGGCGAGGGCGTCAAGATCGTCAGCCGGGGTGTCCTGGAGGGCGCCGTGCACCTCTGCCAGCCCCAGCGGTTCAACCGCCTGGAGGTAGGCCCCGGTGGTCAGGCAGAACCCGTCGGGCACAGGAAGGCCTGCCGCCAGCAACTCACCGAGGTTGGCGGCCTTGCCGCCCACCTGCGGCAGCATGGAGGCGCTAAGGTCCCCGAGGCCGAGCACCAGCGCGCCCATGCGCTACGAGGCGCCGAGCATGGGTCCGAAACTGGCGCGGTCCGCCAGCCTGGGGTCCTCCCGGTCCGGAACCACCATCACCGGGCTCTTGGCATGGTGCAGGACACCGTCCGACGTCGAGCCCAGCAGCATGCCGGTGAAGCCGCCGCGGCCGCGGGTCCCCACCACGATCAGCTCGACGTGCCGGCTGGCCTCCACCAGAACGTCCACGGGCGAACCATCCAGCAGCCGGGTCTCGATGCTGAGCCGGGGGAAGTGGCTCTGCAGCCAGGCGACTCCGGCCTTGAGCTGGACCTGGATGTCGGCGAACAGCGCCTCCCGGTCCAGCGGGGCAGGAACCCAGGCAAGGGATCCGCTGTACTGCGGCACAGCGCAGATCACGCGCAGCGGCGCACCCAGGCGTTCGGCCTGTTCGGCGGCTTCCAGGACGGCCACGCGCGCCTGCTCGGACCCGTCCACGCCCACCACCACGGCCTTTTCCACGGCGCCGTGGCCGGCCTTGGCCTGTTCCGCCCGGATGTGTTTGTCCTGGGTGGTCTCGCCCAGCCGGTCTGAGCAGATCAGCGGAACCGTCACCGTGGGGCACTTGGCGTGGGCCGGAAGCGCGCTGCTCACCGAGCCCAGGAGCCGCCCCACGAACCCGCCCCGCCCGCGCGTCCCGAAGACCAGCAGTTCGGCGCTTTCAGAAAGGTCGAGCAGCACCCCGGAAGCGTCCCCGTTCTCGACCGAGGCGCTGACGTTGATGTTGTAACCGGCCACCTTGTCCACGGCGTGCTGCAGGATGGCCTCGGCGCCCTCGCGGATCACTGAATCGTCCACGGTGGCGTAGCCGCCGTCGAGGCCGGATGCGGCAAAGATGGGCACCGAGTAGGCGGTAACAATGTGGAGGGGCCGGCGGCGGCGTTCGGCTTCGCGGGCGGCCCACACAAGGGCGCACTGGCCATGGTCCGAACCATCGACGCCAACGACGATTCCTTCGGGTCTCGCGTGCCGGGCACCGCCATCCCGTGCCGGGTCGGGGTGCAACTCGTGTGCGTCCATGCGGTCCGCCTCCTCGCGATACTGCCTGTTGATGCGGCTAGTCTGCCAGAAGCGGCGTCGCTAACCGTAACCGGCAGGCCGTCCGGTTCCCGGTTTCGCACCGCCTGCCCTTAAATCCAATAATTCTCGGTCGTTGACCTCTTAGCAAGCAGGCCGGACGTGGCCCTGCCGGGCCCTCCGGACGGCTGTTTTCCGCCACCTCCGGGAGCTGTTTCCGGGCGGTTTGGGGCTGCCGGATGACGCCATGAAAAGCCCTCTAAACCAAAGTTTCGGCAGGGGTATTCAGGGCCGGAAAAATTCTGTAGTGTCGAGGCACCATTGAACCGGTTTGTGCCCCGCGGCACATCCGGGGATGACTTGTGTCTGCTTGCTGGGGCAGTGGACGGTGCACGGCGATGATGCCCTGCGCTTCGAAATTCTCGAGGAGGAAGTTGTAGTGTCAAGCATGCCTGGTCTCAGCGGCGCAGAACGGACCACCACAGTGGTCATCGGTACCGGACTTCCCGGTCTGGCCATTGCCACCGAACTACGGCGCCGTGGCGTCGATTCCATCATCGTCAGCCGGCTGGAGTCCCCCGGCAGCGGCCAGTCGTTCCAGAAATCCGCGCCGCAACGGTGCGACGAGGCCGATGGCGCGTCGATCCAGGAACGGAACGAAATCCTCCGGCACCTGCGCAACTACGCCTCGAGCCACAAGCTGGACATCCGCAGCGATACCTCTGCCGTGCTGCTCGACAAGATGGGGCAGGATGCAGAGGCCTCGCTGCACCGCTGGGCCGTTCATACTCCGGATGGCGTGCTCCTGGCCGACCACATCGTGCTGACGCGTTGCGCCCACAGCCAGCTGCGGCGCATGCTGACGGACCTTGGCATCTCCATCGGCACCAACCTGGTTGCCACCATGCGCGCCATCGGCATCTACCTGGTGGGCGTGGGTGAGCTCATCACGCCCACGCCCAAGGAAGTGCTGCGCCAGGCCAAGGTGGTGGGCCAGGCCATTTCAGCGAAGGTCTATCCGGACAGCGTGCCGTCGGTGCGGTCCGGTTGCTTCCGGGCACTGCCCGCTCTCTAAGGCAAGCAGAAAGCCCGACGGCGATGACCGCCGTCGGGCTTTTAGCGCGGGGGGCGGGTGCTAATTCCCGTCCCTGTCGCCGGCGCTCAGCCTCCGCCGGGCCAGGACGCCCAGCGCGACCAGCAGGCCAAGAGCCACGGCCGCAAACACCACGATGCTCCAGGGGAAGGGTTCCGAGGAATCCGGGGCTGTCCCGGTGGCCTGGGCCTCCCCCGGCTGGGGTGTGCCGGCAGTCGCGACCGGCGCCGTCGCCGCGCCCGCAGCAGCGGCCGTGGCGGTGAAGGCGAACGTGCCCTCGATCGGATGGGAGTCCGAGCTCACCACACGCCACACCACCGTGTACTTCCCGGCAGGCGCACCCTCCCGCAGCTTCTGCGAGGCGACGTTGTCCACGATCTCCACCTTGCCGTCTGCCCAGTCAGTTCCGGCGGCGTCAGTCACCTTGACCTCGGAGCCAAGGCCCAGCGGGATGTTGTTGAACGTGATCGAGACCTTGGCGGGAGCCGTTGCCACAGTGGCGCCGTCGGCCGGGCTGCTGGATTCGGCCGCATCGTGCGCCGAAGCCGGTCCGGCTGTGACAAGCCCCGCCGCAAGCAGCAGGGCAACGGACGCGAGCGCGCCAAGGAGGGCGGACAGCAGCTGGCGGGGAAAACGCATGGGCGGACTACTCCTAGTGTTGACTTCCTTACAGAGTAGGCGAATTTGCTGGGACGGCACCGGCCAACCTACTAGGATTCAAGTACCCCCCCACACTCTCACCGGAGGACTAATGCTCAAGCAGGGCTCTGCACTGGACCGGTACTTCAAGATTTCAGAAAGGGGCTCCAACTTCTCCCGCGAGATCCGCGGCGGTTTTGCCACCTTCTTCGCCATGAGCTACATCGTGGTGCTGAACCCCCTGATCCTGTCCGTCGCCGACTCCTCCGGCGCCACGCTCGGTTTCCAGGCAGTGGCTGCCGTCACGGCCTTTGCTGCCGGCATCCTGACCATCCTCATGGGCGCCTGGGCGAAGCATCCGTTTGCGATGGCCACGGGCCTGGGTGTCAATGCCTTCGTGGCGGTGACCGTGGCCACCAACCCGGGCCTGACCTGGCCGGACATGATGGGGCTGGTGGTCCTCTCCGGCGTCACCATGATGATCCTGGTCCTGACCGGATTCCGGACCGCCGTGTTCCGGGCCGTTCCGGACGGCCTCAAGACCGCGATCGTGGTGGGCATCGGCCTCTTCATCGCCCTCATCGGCCTGGTCAACGCCGGCTTCGTCCGGCGCATCCCGGACGCGGCCGGGACCACCGTCCCGGTGGGCCTCGGCTTTGACGGCAAGCTCCTGGGCTGGCCCACGCTGGTGTTCGTGTTCGGCCTGATCCTGACCATCGCCCTGCTGGTCCGCAACGTCAAGGGCGCCATCCTGATCGGCATCGTGGCCTCCACCATCCTGGCGGTCATCCTCGAGTTCACCCTGCACATCGGCCCCAGCTTTGACGGCAAGAACTTCAACCCGCAGGGCTGGTCCCTGGTGGCGCCCAAGTTCACCGAGTGGGCCGCCCCCGATCTTTCCCTGATCGGCAAGGCCAACCCGATCGGCGCCTTCAGCCACCTCGGTGTGGTGGCAGCCGCCCTGCTCGCGTTCGTGATCCTGCTCAGCATCTTCTTCGACGCCATGGGCACCATGGTGGGCCTGGCCAACGAGGCCGGAACGGTGGACAAGGACGGCAACATCCCCAACGTTGACCGCGTGCTGCAGGTGGATGCCCTCGGCGCCATCGTGGGCGGCGGCGCCTCCGTCTCCTCCAACCAGATCTACGTCGAATCCGGCGCGGGCATCGGCGAGGGCGCGCGGACCGGTTTCGCCTCCATCGTCACCGGGCTGCTGTTCCTGGTGGCCATGTTCTTCACCCCGCTGATCAACCTCGTGCCGTTCGAGGCCGTGGCCCCCGCCCTGGTGGTGGTCGGCTTCATGATGGTGGCCCAGATTGGCAAGATCCACTGGCAGGACTGGGGCATCGCACTGCCGGCCTTCCTCACGTTCACGCTGATGCCCTTCACCTACTCAATCGCCAACGGCCTGGGCGCCGGCTTCATCTCCTACGTCCTCATCCGCACCTTTCAGGGCCGTGCCCGCGAGGTGCACCCGCTGATGTGGGCCGTGGCGGCAGCGTTCGTCCTGTTCTTCGGCATCGGCCCGATCGAGCAGGCGCTCGGCATGTAGCAGTCCCCGCCCGGATGGCACTTGGCGGCAATGTTTCTTCCAGACACTGCCGGCAGGTGCCATCTCGCGTTAAGGGGTGTTTCCGGTATCCCAGACATCACGGCGGCGGCGCTGCTGGCTTTCGCCGGATCCGTGCGGTGAGCTTGGAGCATGGATTTTCCCGCGCTCTCAGTTGACGTCCAGCCCCGCCCCTGGACGGGGCGTTACGACGGCGACGGCGATGCCCACCGCCGGTGGTGGCAGGCAGTAACAGCTGGTTCACACGCCCGGCAGGACGGAAGCCCGTTCCGTGCGGACCCGCCGGTCAGGGTGGCACCGTCCGCCGGCATCGCCACGGGCTCCCCCGACGCCGCCGCGCGCCCCGCCACCATCCTCGGCTTCTGCAGTGACGAGGGCGTCCGCCGGAACAAGGGCCGGACCGGCGCCGCGGCGGCTCCTGCCGCCATCCGCAGTGCCCTCGGCCCCCTCGCCTACCACTCGGAGCGGCCGGTGGCCGACGCCGGGGACGTGGTGGTCCGGGACGGTGAACTGGAGGCCGGGCAGGCCCGCGCAGGCGCCGCAGTGGCAGCACTGCTTGACGGCGGCCGCCTCACCCTGGTGCTGGGCGGCGGCCACGAGACCGCGTACGCCAGCTATCTCGGCGTCGCCGGGTCCCGGGCGGTCCGCGACGGCCAGCGCCTGGGGGTGCTCAATCTCGATGCCCACTTCGACCTTCGGGATGAGGCGGCACCCAGTTCAGGCACGCCGTTCCTCCAGATGGCCCGCGCGGAAGCTGCCGCGGGGCGCGAACTGAACTACGCCGTCGTCGGGATTTCCGAACCCAACAACACCCGTGCGCTGTTCAGCACGGCGGAAAAACTGGGCGTGAGGTACCTGCTGGACGAAGAATGCACCGCCGGCGCCACGGAGGCCTTTGTGGCTGGTTTCCTCCGCGGCATCGACGTCCTCTACCTGACCATCGACCTGGACGTGCTGCCCGCGGCCGTGGCCCCGGGGGTGAGTGCACCGGCGGCGTACGGCGTTCCGCTGCAGGTGATCAGCGCCGTCTGCCGCCAGGTGGTGGCCAGCGGCAAACTCCTGCACGCGGACCTGGCGGAGCTGAACCCGGCCTTCGACATCGACAACCGGACCGCCCGGGTGGCCGCGCGGCTGGTGAGCATCCTGCTCGGCTGAGGGCTGGCCCTAATCCCTGGGCTTCGGCTTGGGGGCCGGCCGGGCGGGCGCCTTCGGCTTCGCTGCGGGCTTGCTGACGATCGACGCCGGCGGCTTGGGGAAGGCCGCGGCCGGGTACAGCCTGGCCACCTGGAGCATGTAGTTGGCCCACTGCGGGCCCGCGACCATGTAGCCGTCGATGCGGTCATAGTGCTTGCCGTTGACGGTGATGTTGCGCCCCGGGCGCTGCTGTCCCTCCAGGGCGTCCCCGAAGAATGAGGCGGTGGCCAGGCCGGTCGTGTAGCCGAGCACCCAGGTGGCGCCGTTGCTGTTGTTGGTGCCCGTTTTGGCCGCCACGGGCACGGATTTCTGCACCTTCGGGTTGATGTAGATGCCCGAGCCCTTGTTGAGCATGTCCTGCAGGGCCTTGTTGACTCCGCGGACCACGCCCTTGTCCACGGCGTCGCTGCATTTCTGGACTTCCCCCGGAAGCTTCTTGCCGGCCATGTCCGTCACCCCGGCAAGGGACACCGGCGCGCAATGCCGCCCGTCGGCCGCGAAGGTGGCGAACGCGTTGGCCATGGTCAGCGGAGCCACGCCGGTGCCGCCCAGGAGATTGCCGAGCTGGTGCATGTTGATCGGTGTCCCGTCCAGCCCGCTGCGGAGCCCGACGGCATCCACCATGTTCTGGATCCCGCAGAAGTCCAGCTGGGCGGCTTCGGCAAAGGTGGCGGTGTTGATGGAGTTGTAGAGCCCGTAGTCCGCGGGCATCTTGCGGTAGTAGCCCGCCGAGGCGTTCTGGAGGTCATCAGCCGTTTCGAGCCCTGCCCTGCGCTGCTTGGTGCTGTAGCCGCCAGCCACCTTGCCGCAGGATGACCGCCAGCGGAATCCCAGCGGGTACTCGCGCTTTGAGGCGTCCACCACCGTGGTCATGGTCTTGCCCTGGTGCAGCCACTCGGCGAAGGTGAAGGGCTTCATGGTTGATCCCGGCTGGAACCCGCCAGCGCCGTTGAGGTCGTTGCCGTTTGCGTCCTTGGCGTCCACGTTGAAGTTCAGCTGGGTATCGAACTTCCCCGGCCGTGGCAGGTACACCGTGTTCTGAGCCATCGCCAGGACTTTGCCGGTGCCCGGCTGCACCGTGACCAGCGAGGCACCCCACTTGTCCGGGTTCGCGCCGGCGGTGGCGTCCACCTGCGCCTGCGCCTTCGCCTGCAGCCGGCTGTCCAGCGTGGTGGTGATGGTCAGGCCGCCGCGGAACAGCCGCTTTTCGCGTGCTTCCGTGTCGGCGCCGTAGGCCGGGTTGTTGAGGAAGAGGCGGGTCACGTAGTCGCAGAAGTACGGTGCCATGGTTGCGGCGGCGCATCCCTGCCGCGAGGGCTTGACCTTCACGCCCACGCCGGACTTCACGGCGGCATCATGCTGCTTCCTGGTGATCATCTTCTGCTTGAGCATTTCGCCCAGGACCTGGTTGCGGCGCGTCAGGGAGTTCTTGGGATTCGCCACGGGATCGTAGAAGCTGGGGCTGTTCACCAGGCCCGCGAGCAGTGCGGACTGGGGCAGGTTCAGCCTGCTCGCCGGAACACTGAAGAAGTACTGCGCCGCCGCCTCAATGCCGTAGGCGCTGCGGTTAAAGAAGACGATGTTCAGGTAGCCCTCGAGGATCTGGTCCTTGGTGAATTTCTTCTCCAGGGCCATTGCGAGCCGCATCTCGCGCAGCTTGTCCCCCATGGTCTTCTGGCCGCTGAGCACCACCTGGTCCTCCCGGCCTTCGGAGATCAGGGACTCGTTCACGATGTTGGTGACGTACTGCTGGGTGAGGGTGGAGGCGCCCTGCCGGTCGCCGCGGGTGAGGTTGCTGGTCAGTGCACGCAGCACGCCCTGGGTGTCCACGCCGCTGTGCTCATAGAAGCGGCTGTCCTCGATGGCCACGACGGCCTTGCGGATAAAGGGGGACATCTGCTTCAGCGGCACCCGGACCCGGTTCTCGGAGTAGAACGTGGCGATGAGCTTGCCGTCGGCCGTGAGCATGCGGGTGGTTTGCGACGGCGCAGGTACCGCGAGTTCGGTTGGCAGGCTGTTGAAGTAGGAGATCGACCGGCTGACCGAGGTTCCGGCGAGGGCGGCTCCGGGCACCAGGAAGCCTGCCACGAGCACTCCGCACAGGCAGCTGACAATCACGAAGCCCAGCAATTTTGCCACTGCCAGGGCCGTCCGGGATATCACTCTTTTGCCTGCCATGATTCAAGCTCACCATACGACCGGCGGAAAACAGAATGGTGGCCGCCGCCAGCCCCGGGCCCGGCAGCCCGTCAGACCGGCGTGTGGGGAGCCTTGCCCTCATCGCCGAATTTCTCCGCTGCCCTGCGTTCGCGGAGCCGGTCCAGGCGCTTCATGACGGGCGCAGTGGTGACCCCGTGCAGCACCACGGACATCGCCACCATGAGCCCGATGATGCTCCACAGCCGCTGCGCCTGGTCCCCGAACCCGCCCTCGCCCAGCGCGTAGGCAAGGTAGTACAGCGATCCGATGCCTCGGATGCCGAAGAAGGAGATGGCGATCCGTTCCCGGGGGCCGGTCTTGCCCCGGGCCAGCGCCAGCCAGCCGGACAGCGGACGGACCAGGACCAGGAACGCCAGTGCCACGCCCACCTCGACCCAGCCGATGCCGGCCAGCAGACCGCGTGCGATCGCCCCGCCCAGGAGAACCAGGATGACCACCGTGAGGAGCCGCTCGAGCTGTTCGACGTAGGAGTGAAGGACGCGGTGGTACCCGTGGGTCCGCTCTGCCGCCCTGATGGTGACGGCGCAGACGAAGACTGCAATGAAGCCGTAGCCCTCGAGCATCTCCGTGACGCCGTAGGCCAGGAAGGTCGCGGCAAGCGCAACGAAGCCTTCGGAGTGGTTGGACAGCCGGATGCTGTCGTGCCGGGCGGAAAAGAAAAGCCTTGCCAGCGCCTTGCCCGTGCCGTAGCCCAGCAGCACACCCATTCCGATGCGCCACAGGACGTCCACGCCGAACCACTCGGGAAACCAGGCCGACGGCGCCGTGCCCACGAGGCTCATGGCGATGGCCAGGTACACAAACGGAAAGGCCAGCCCGTCATTCAGCCCCGCCTCCGAGGTCAGCGCGAACCGGACCTCATCCTCCTGGTCGGTGCCCTCCTCCTCGTCGGCCGGCTCACCCACCTGCACTTCCGAAGCCAGGACAGGATCGGTGGGGGCCAATGCGGCTGCCACCAGGAGCGCGGCGGCCAGCCCCAGCCCCAGCAGCCACAGGCCCAGGAGGGTCAGACCGAGCATGCACAGGGGCATGGCAATTCCGAGCATCCGCCAGGTGGTGGCCCAGTTCCGCCTCCCGATTGCCCGGTCCAGCGCCAGCCCGGCGCCCATCAGGGAGACGATCACGCAGACCTCGGTCAGGTGCAGCGTCAGGTCCGGGTGGGAAAGGGGGTAGGGGTCGGGAAGATTCCTGAGCAGGCCGAACGCGGCCGCCCCGGCCCCTAGAAACACCATCGGCATCGAAATGGGCACGTTCCGCAGCGCCTTGGGCAGGATGGCGGCAACAAAGACAGCCACGCCCGCGGCGGCGAACATGATGCTGGCAGCTTCAAACACGGTCGTCTCCTGCCGTTTGGCCTCGCAGACCTGACCAACATTAGCGTGCGGAACAGTAAAGAGGAGGCCGCCCATGCTGTCGGGGAGGGAGGCCCTTCAGGCCCCGAAGTGGCCGAATGGTTGATAAGACAACTATCGTCAAGAGCCTGTCAAATGCCAGTCATCTGACCTTTGCGCCGTTTCGCGGGTAGAATGGTCAACTGCCCCCCGGCAAGAATCAGAGAAAGTCAGTACATTGAGCACAGCAACCATGGAGCGCCCAACCGCTCCTACGAGCGCGATTAGCTCCGCAGACGCCCGGTCCATCGACCTGGCCTTCACCAGCGCTGACCAGGTCCATGACGGCCTGGACAGCGCGGTGGAGACGCTGATCGCGGCCGCTGCCCAGGAAGGCACCTGCGGCATCAAGGTCACGCGCCTCGAACCGGGCCGTTACACGGTGGCCCTCGACGAGTCTGTTCCCTTCGGCGAAACGCACGAGGTCCTCGCAGCCTAAAACGCGAAAAAGCCCCCGATCCTGGAATCAGGCCGGCCGTACGGCCGGCTGATCCAAGGTCGGGGGCTTTTTTATTTCCGCGTTCTACCGCGCACCGCAGTCAGCCGGACTACATGCGGCGCACCTGCACGCCGTCGGACTTCATGAAGAGCTGGGACTCATGCGCTCCCCCGGAAACGAGCCACAGCACATTTCCGCTCCGTGACACTTCCTCCACCTCACCTGCAGCAATGACGTGCGCATGCTTGATGATCTCAATGCGCTCCCCCACGTGCAGCGATCCCCACTCGGAAACCGTTGCCGCCTGCGCCATACGTCTGGACAGGACTGCCCCGCGTGCTTTCATTTGAACTTCTACCCCTTTGTGGATGTTCTTTTGCGCCACAGCCTCTTTGATGTGACTCTCACTACACCTTTAGTTCTACTACACTCGCGGACCTCTGTCCGGCGCATTGCAGAGTATTTCGGCGCCGCCGGCAAATGCCGGCCGGCGGCGCCGATTATTCACCCCTAGGCGAGGTTTCCGACGGCGGATTCGGCGGCCGCGCGCACCGCACCGGAAGCCACGAGCCGGTCGGCGGCCTCGAGCTCGGGTGAGAGGAACCTGTCCGTGCCCGGACCGCCAACGATGGTCCGCAGCGCTTCGAGGACCGCAGCCCCTGCCGGGCCCGGCGTCAGCTCGCCCCCGGAAAGCTGCGTGCGCAGGTCAATCGCCCGGGCCGAGGTCACGAGTTCGATCGCGAGCACGCGGCGCAGGTTTTCCACGGCCTTCCGGAGCTTGCGGGCAGCGTGCCATCCCATGGACACGTGGTCTTCCTGCATGGCGGAGCTCGGGATGGAGTCGACGGATGCGGGAACCGCGAGCCGCTTGTTGTCCGAGACCAGCCCGGCCTGCGTGTACTGGGCGATCATCAGGCCCGAGTCCACGCCGGGATCGGCGGCCAGGAAGGCGGGCAGTCCGTGCGAGCGGGCAGGGTCCAGCATGCGGTCCGTCCGCCGTTCGGCGATGGAGCTGAGGTCGGCGACGGCGATGGCCAGGTAGTCGAGCACGTAGGCCACCGGCGCGCCGTGGAAGTTTCCGTTGGAGCTGACCCGGCCGTCGGGCAGGACCACCGGGTTGTCGATGGCGGCCGCGAGTTCGCGGGAGGCGACAAGTTCGGCGTGGTCCACGGTGTCCCGGATGGCGCCGGCAACCTGCGGAGCGCAGCGCAGGGAGTAGGCGTCCTGGACCCGGGAGTCGCCCACGCGGTGCGAGGCCACGATCGCCGAGTCGGACAGCACGCGGAGCATGTTGTCGGCGCTGGCTGCCTGGCCGGGATGCGGCCGCAGCGCGGCGTGCAGCTCGGGCAGGAACACCTGGTCGGTGCCCAGCAGCGCCTCGACGCTGAGCGCCGCGGTGATGTCCGCCGTCGTCAGCAGCTGGCGGAGGTCGGCGATGGCCATGAGGAGCATGCCCAGCATGCCCTCGGTGCCGTTGACCAGCGCCAGCCCTTCCTTCTCGGCCAAAGTCACGGGTTCGATGCCGTGTGCGGCGAGCAGTTCGGCGACGGTCCGCTGCCCGGCGCCGCCGTACAGCCCGCCGTCGGGACCGGTTGCTTCGCCTTCGCCCATAAGGACCAGGGCGCAGTGGGACAGCGGCGCGAGGTCGCCGGAGCAGCCCAGCGAACCGAATTCGCGGACCACCGGGGTGATGCCGGCGTTGAGCACGTCCACCATGGTCTGCAGCACCACGGGCCGGACGCCTGTGCGGCCCGATGCGAGGGTCTTGGCGCGCAGGAACATGATGCCGCGGACCACTTCGCGTTCCACCGCCGGGCCCATGCCGGCGGCGTGGCTGCGGATCAGCGATTTCTGCAGCTGGGTGCGCAGCTCGCCGGGAATGTGGCGGTTGGCCAGCGCGCCGAAGCCGGTGGAGATTCCGTACGCGGGCACGTCGCTGTGGGCCAGCTCGTCAATGTGCGCGCGGACCCTGGCGACGGTTTCCAGGGCTTCCGGGGCGATAGTCACCTTGGCGTCGTGGCGGGCGACGGCGAGGACATCCTCAGGCGTGACGCCGCTGGCACCAAGGGTGACGGTGAGCGGTGCGTGGGTGATGGCAGTCATGGTTTCCTACTTTTGTCTCGTCGATTGCTCCGAAAGGGCCCTTTTGAGGGGCCATAACGGCACCTACGGAGCAATCGATGTGGAATTGGGGCTCGGTTAGCTGTTCTCGTTCATGGGGATGCGGACGCCGCGTTCCTTGGCGACCTCGACGGCGCGGTCGTAGCCGGCGTCGACGTGGCGGATGACGCCCATGCCGGGGTCGTTGGTGAGGAGCCGTTCGAGCTTCTCGGCGGCGAGGTCGGTGCCGTCGGCCACGGAGACCTGGCCGGCGTGGATGGAGCGGCCGATGCCCACACCGCCGCCGTGGTGGATGGAGACCCAGGTGGCGCCGGAGGAGGTGTTGATCAGGGCGTTGAGCAGCGGCCAGTCGGCGATCGCGTCGGAGCCGTCGGCCATGGCCTCGGTCTCGCGGTACGGCGAGGCGACGGAACCGGAGTCCAGGTGGTCGCGGCCGATCACGATGGGGGCCTTGACCTTGCCTTCCTTCACGAGCCGGTTGAAGAGCAGGCCGGCCTTGGCGCGTTCGCCGTAGCCGAGCCAGCAGATGCGGGCGGGCAGGCCCTCGTATTCCACGCGCTCCTGGGCGGCATCGATCCACTTGTGCAGGTGCCTGTTCTCCGGGAACAGCTCCTTGATGGCTTCGTCGGTGACGCGGATGTCTTCCGGGTCCCCGGAGAGTGCGACCCAACGGAACGGGCCCAGGCCCTCGCAGAACAGCGGCCGGATGTAGGCCGGAACGAAGCCGGGGAACTCGAACGCGCGGCTGTAGCCGCCCTTGCGTGCTTCGTCGCGGATGGAGTTGCCGTAGTCGAAGACCTCGGCGCCGGCGTCCTGGAACTCGACCATGGCCTGGACGTGCCTGGCCATGGAAGCCTGGGCTTTCTTGGTGAAGCCCTCCGGATCGGCCTCGGCCTCACGGTGCCACTCGTCCACCGAGATGCCCTCGGGCAGGTAGGACAGGGGGTCGTGGGCGGAGGTCTGGTCGGTGACAACGTCGATGGTCAGTTCGCCTGCCTTGTGGCGGCGGAGCAGCTCCGGGAAGACCTCGGCCGCGTTGCCCACGTAGCCCACGGACCAGCCGCGGCGCTCTTGTTTGGCCTTCAGGACCTTGGCGATGGCGGCGTCCAGGTCGGTTTCGACCTCGTCCAGGTAGCGTTTGCCGGCGCGGCGGCGCAGGCGGGTCTCGTCGACGTCGACGATCAGGCAGGCGCCGTCGTTGAGGGTGACGGCCAGCGGCTGGGCGCCGCCCATGCCGCCGCAGCCGCCGGTCAGCGTCAGGGTCCCGGCCAGCGGGCCCTCGGCGGAGCCTTCAGCGGCAGGTGCGGGATGGCGTCCGTCTTCGGTGAGTTTGCGTCCGACGGCGGCGAAGGTCTCGTAGGTGCCCTGCAGGATGCCCTGCGTGCCGATGTAGATCCAGGAACCGGCCGTCATCTGCCCGTACATCAGCAGCCCTTCGGCCTCGAGCCGGCGGAACTCGGGCCAGGTCGCCCAGTCACCGACGAGGTTGGAGTTGGCCAGCAGCACCCGCGGAGCCCACTCATGGGTGCGGAACACGCCCACCGGCTTGCCGGACTGGACGAGCAGGGTCTCGTCCTTCTCCATGGTTTCCAGGGTGCGGGTGATCGCGTCGAACGCAGCCCAGGAGCGCACAGCCCGGCCGGTGCCGCCGTAGACCACCAGGTCATCGGGCCGCTCGGCGACCTCGGGGTCGAGGTTGTTCATGAGCATGCGCAAGGGCGCTTCCGTCTGCCAGGACTTGGCCGTGAGCTCGGTGCCGCGGGCTGCTTTGACCGGACGGGCACCGGTGGTGAAATCGGCGGGTGCCATGGTGGCTCCTTCGTGTTGCGGGAAGTGGTGGATCATGCGGTGAGTTGCGGAATTCTTCGTTGAGCGGGAACTGCTTCTGTATCAACTAAAGCCCCTCCAGAGCGGGTCAAACAGGCGTTTCCGGGCGGTGCTGTCCGGAATCCCAGACCGCTCCGCGGCTATTTGGCGGGTCGGCCGTGGATGCGCACCGAGAGCTCGTCGGCGACCTTCTGCACCCGGGCCGCGAGCACCGGCCACTGGTCCTCCGGCAGTTTGTCCTCAAGGAACGTGACGGCGACGGCCGCCGTCGGCCATCCCAGGTGATCCGTGACGGCAGCGGCGATCGAGCCAAAGCCCGGTGTTACCTCGCCGTGTTCCGTGGCGTAGCCGCGCTGCCGCACCTGGTCCAGGTGCGAGGACAGGGCCGAGTACTTCATGATGGCGCCCTCGACCTCATGCCGGGCGGTGAACGCGGCGGCATTCGGATACAGGGCACGGACCTGGGACTTCGGCAGCGCGGCGAGGATGGCCCTGCCGCTGGCGGTGAGGTGGCTCGGCAGCCGGACACCGACGTCTGTCACCAGGGATGGCCGGTTCTTGGCGCGTTCCTCCACGATGTACAGCACGTCCCGGCCGTGCAGGACGGCGAGGTGCGCGCTTTCGCCGAGGACGTCAACGAGGGATGCCAGCATCGGCCGCCCCAGCCGGGACAGCGGCTCCTGCCGCGAGTAGGCGGAGCTGAGCTCGAAGGCGCTGATGCCGAGCCCGTAGCGCTGCTCCTCGTGCAGATGCAGGACAAAGCCGTTCGCCTCCATCACACCCAGGAGGTGGTAGACACTGGAGCGCGGCAGCCCCAGTGCCGTGGCAATGTTCGACGCCGCCATCGGCCCCCGCTTGGAAGCCAGCAGTTTGAGGATGCGCAGGGTGTGTTCCGCTGCCGGGACTTTTGCTTTGACCGCTGTTTCCGGCCGCTTTGCCGCCGTTGCGGTCATCATGCCTGACATATGCCCTCCAGGCGTCGTCGCTAAGTGTGGTTTTTAGGGTTCACCGGTCAGCTGTCCGGTATCCCGTACTTAAGCTTGCGCCAATTTCGTGGTTCGGAGCTGGCCACGGAACGTGCCTGTGTCTGGGATACCGGACATTAACCGTTACCCGCGATGATCCCGCTTTTCGGCGGCCAGGGGTAGCGTTTGGGCATGGAACTCCCGCTCAAGGGCAAGGTAGCCCTGGTCACCGGGGCCACCCGGGGCGCTGGACGCGGAACGGCAGTGGCACTGGGCGAGGCCGGCGCGGTGGTCTACTGCACCGGTCGTACGACCAAGAGCCAGTCGTCCGACTACCGCCGCCCGGAAAACATCGAAGAAACTGCAGCAATGGTGGGCGCGGCGGGCGGGACCGGCATCGCAATGGCCGTGGACCACCGCAACGCCGCTGAGGTCGCCGCGCTGGTTCGCCGCATCGACGACGAGCAGGGCCGGCTGGATGTCCTGGTAAATGACATTTGGGGCGGCGAGAACCTTATCCAGTGGAACATGCCTCTGTGGGAACACGACCTTGAGGGCGGGCTGCGCATGCTTCACGGCGCCGTCGATACACACCTGATCACGAGCCACTTCGCACTGCCGCTGCTGATCCGGAACCCTGGCGGACTGGTCGTGGAAATGACGGACGGCACCCGCGAATACAACGCGGAGCATTACCGGCTCTCCGTGTTTTACGACCTCGCCAAGTCGGCTGTCCTGCGGCTCGCCTTCAGCCAGGCCGAGGAGCTGCGGCCCTTCGGCTGCACGGCTGTGGCACTGACGCCGGGCTGGATGCGCTCGGAAATGATGCTCGAACACTACGGCGTGACCGAAGCGAATTGGCGCGGGGCGGCAGCAGCGAATCCGCATTTCGCGGCCATCTCGGAAAGCCCGCGCTTCGTGGGCCGGGCGGCCGCCGCCCTCGCCACCGACCCGGAGGTGCATGCTCGAACCGGCGGCTCGTTCTCATCCGGCGGCCTGGCACAGGAGTACGGTTTCACCGACATCGACGGCTCCCGCCCCGATTGCTGGCGTTACCTGGAAGAGGTCCAGGAGGCCGGGCTGCCCGCCGATGCCACGGGGTACCGCTGAGGTGGGCAGGGTCCAGCCGGGCGAGCTGGACGGGGACCCGTCCTCGGGGAAACAGAAGCGCGAACTGGCAGGTAACGCCCTCAAAACCGGGATTTGAAGGCATCACTTGCCAGTTCGTGCTCAGTGCCCCATCGCCGAGCGGACATTCTCAACCCGACAGTCTGAAATCAAAGACACCAACGGCCCGTGAGTCTCATCACAGCTCCCCCGGGCATGGTCTGCTGGATAACGATCCCCTCCCCAATGACGAGAAGGTATTGGCATGCAACAAGCCCAACCAACTGATGAAATCGCGCCTGAAAACGGGACCAGCACCCCCGGCGGAACCGCGCGCGCCGCAGGAAGAAGCGCCGCCGGAACCGCCGTCGAAAGCGTCCTCAACCGCGGCCTCAACGTCCGCCACATCCGCTTCATGGCGCTGGGCTCCGCCATCGGCACCGGCCTTTTCTACGGTTCGGCCTCGGCCATCCAGAAAGCCGGCCCGGCCGTTCTGTTCGCCTACATGATCGGCGGCGCCGCCGTGTTCATGGTGATGCGCGCCCTGGGGGAAATGGCCGTGCGGCACCCGGTCTCCGGCTCCTTCGGGCAGTACGCGAGCCGTTATCTTGGCCCGCTGGCAGGCTTCGTGACGGGCTGGACCTACGTCTTCGAAATGGCGATCGTGGCCATCGCCGACGTCACGGCATTCAGCATTTACATGGGATTCTGGTTCCCGTCCGTGGAACGGTGGGTCTGGATCCTGGCCATCATCTTCCTCCTCGCCGCACTGAACCTGCTGAGCGTCAAGGTGTTCGGCGAACTCGAATTCTGGTTCACGCTGGTCAAAGTGGCAGCCATTATTGCCATGATCGCCGGCGGCGCAGCCATGCTCGCGTTCGGCTTCCAGAACGGCGACGCCTCGGCCGCACCGGGACTGGGGAACCTGGTGGAGCACGGCGGCCTGTTCCCGAACGGCTTCGAGGGGCTCCTGGCCTCGTTCGCCGTCGTCATGTTCGCCTTCGGCGGGATCGAAACCATCGGCATCACGGCCGGTGAGGCAGCCGACCCCAAGAAGGTGATCCCGAAGGCCGTCAACACGGTGCCGGTCCGGGTCCTGCTCTTCTACGTGCTCACCCTCGGCGTGCTCATGAGCCTCTTCCCGTGGAACGAAATCGGCAGCAACGGCAGCCCGTTCGTCCAGATCTTCAGCGGCCTGGGCATCCCCGCGGCGCCCCACATCCTCAATGCAGTGGTGATCACCGCCGCGCTTTCGGCCATCAACAGCGACATCTTCGGCGCCGGACGGATCCTCTTCGGTTTGGCCAGGCAGGGGCACGCACCGCAAAGCTTCGGACGGGTATCGCGGCATGGCGTCCCCTGGATGACCGTGGTGATGATGGCCGGCATCCTGTTGGTGGGCGTGGTACTGAACGCGGTCATCCCCGAGGATGTCTTCCTGCTCATCGCCTCCATCGCAACGTTCGCCACGGTGTGGGTATGGGTCATGATCCTTGCTTCCCATGTGGCGATGAAGCGCGAGATCGCGCGCAACGGCCTGCCGGCGTCGGAGTTCCCGTCCCCGTGGTGGCCTGCAGCTTCCCTTCTCACCATTGGTTTCATGGCGCTGGTCATCGCGGTGCTTGGCTTTTTCGAGGACACCCGGGTGGCTCTCTATGTCGGAGCCGTGTGGCTGGGATTGCTGGTGGCCGCCTACCGGCTCTGGGTGAAAGGCAGCGGACGACGGCGGGCCCACCTTGAAGATGAGACCTCACCGCTGCCCGTGGTGGCCAAAACTGAGTAGCATTCCGGCCAAAATGGCGCGCCAGGCTGAAATCAGCAAAAACAAGTAGTAGAAATAGGAGAAGGCAGGTACTTAATCTTTGTTACCTGAGTGTCTGATGTGATAAATGAGGTAGTTGTTACTCCTGTGGCCCATGTGATTTCTTTCTACAGTGGACTGCACGGTGCCAGCCGGCTGGGGTTCTGACCCCGGATGATGAACCGGACCCGCGCCGCCAGTGATTCGACGATTGGTCACACTGTGAAGGAGTGGTCCTCATGTTGGAAATCCAGGCCGGGGCGCCGGCGCAGAATACTCATTCCGGGCGGTTGCCCGGCATCCTGGCCCAGACGCTGCACCGGGCGCGCACGGCTTCCGTTCCATACCGGGTCGGCGACGTTCTGGTGGGTGACGATCCGTTCAACGGCAGGCGCGAGGGAACCGTGGTGGTCAAGAACGGCCGGTCCATCGGAATCCGCTCTTCGGACCGGGTGTACTTCTACGACTACCGGCAACTGAGGCGGCCGGACTAGCGGGGCATCCCGCCAGTCCAGCCCGCCACCAACAGGAGCCGATCCCATGTCCATCGCCAACCTGCCTACTGCGTACCTCACTATCGCCGAGGTCGCCGCAGCCTTACGTCTGTCAAAGATGACCGTGTACCGGATGGTCCGGGCCGGAACGCTGGCGGCTGACCGGTTCGGCAAGTCCTACCGCGTGCCGGAGTCAGCTGTGGAGGAGTACATCCGGGCCTCAGGCAGCCCGGCCGCGGACGAGTCCCCGGGCCGGCAGGCCTGATGCACCGGCGGGTCTGAACCGGCAGCGGCCTGCAGCAATCTGTGCTGGCTTGCCCGGTTCGTGCCGGCTGGCGTGATTTCGTGCTGGCTGGCGCTGCCCGCCGGCGTTACGATCAGGCATGCTTCCGCTGCAGAACCTCCTGGCCTTTGCCTTGGTCTCCGCGCTGCTGATTGCCGTCCCCGGCCCAAGCGTGCTGTTCGTTATCGGACGGTCGCTGGCCCTGGGGCGGCGGGGCGGCCTGCTGAGTGTCCTTGGCAACGCGGCGGGAGAGCTCGTGCAGATCGCGGGGGTGGCCTTGGGACTCGGCGTGGTGCTGGCCGAGTCGGTATTGCTGTTCACAGTTGTGAAGTTCGCCGGCGCGGCCTACCTCATTTATCTGGGAATCCAGGCCGTGCTGCACCGCCGCGGCGGGCCTGCGGGCCCCGATCCGTCCCGCCCGGCGACCACCCGGCGGATCCTGCGTGAAGGCTTCATCGTCGGGGCCACGAACCCCAAGTCCGTGGTGTTCTTCGTGGCGGTCCTTCCCCAGTTCGTCGACCACGCTGCCGGCGCCATCCCGTTGCAACTTGCCCTGCTGGGTGCCACGTTCCTGGCCATCGCGCTGGTCTCGGACAGCATCTGGGCGCTGGCCGCGGGCACGGCCCGGCAGTGGTTTGCCCGTTCACCCCGCCGGGTGGCAGCTGTGACCACTACGGGCGGAGTGATGATGATCGGCCTCGGCGGCACCTTGGCGCTGACGGGTTCGAAGAGCTGACGGGCACCACCGTGGTTACCGGGCTGACCAGCCGCCGTCCATCGTGTAGCTGGCCCCGGTGACCATTCCGGCGGCGTCGGAGGAGAGCCAGGCAACCAGGGAGGCCACCTCCTCCGGCTCCACAAGGCGCTTCACCGCAGACTCTGTAAGCATCACCTTCGTCAGGACTTCCGATTCCGGAATCCCGTGGACACGCGCCTGGTCTGCAATCTGCTTCTCCACCAGCGGCGTGCGCACATAGCCGGGATTGATGCAATTGGAGGTGACGCCGTGTTCGCCGCCCTCAAGTGCCGTCACCTTGCTCAGCCCTTCAAGGCCGTGCTTCGCCGAGACATAAGCGCTCTTGAACGGGGATGCCCGCAGGCCGTGTACCGATGACAGGTTGATAATCCGCCCGAAGCCATTGGCGTACATGTGCGGCAGCGCGGCACGGATCAGCAGGAAAGGCGCCTCGAGCATGAGCGCCAGGATCCGCCGGAACGCCACGGGATCGAAGTCTTCGATGGGGCTGATGCGCTGGATGCCGGCGTTGTTCACCAGGATGTCGCAGTCCAGGCTCAGCGCTGCCAGCGAGTCAACGTCCAGGAGGTCGACTGCCCACGACGTGCCGCCCACTTCGTCGGCGAGAGCGGCCGCTCCGGCTTCATCGACGTCGGCCACCACCACCTTGGCTCCCCGGGCGGCCAGTTCCCGGACGCACGCCGCGCCGATGCCGCTGGCACCGCCCGTAACCAGCGCCTTGCGCCCGTTCAGGTTCTTTTCCATGTCCGGACCTTGTGCGTCCACAGTCTGCTCCTCCAAGTGTCCACGTTGACACGTGCCGCACGGTATCCACTTCCGGCACGTGCAGCACTTCCGATTCACCCGAGTATTCCTGCAGAGGCAGCGCGGTTCAATGACTAATCAGGCACTGGATTCGTGCAAAATTGCAGATATGGATGCCAATCCGGATGACCTGCTGGTGCTGCTCGCCGTCTCGCGCTCGGCGAAATTCACCACGGCAGCCCAGGTCCTGGGCCTGAACCACACAACGGTTTCACGCCGGATCGCCGCCCTCGAGAAAGCGCTGGGCGGCCGCGTTCTGGCACGCGCATCCGGGGGCTGGGAGCTGACCGAGCTTGGTGCCCAGGCAGTGCTGGTGGCCGAGCAGGTGGAGACGGCGGTGCGTGCGCTGGGACCCTCCGGCCGCCCGCCCGACCCGGTTGCCGGCGTCGTTCGCATGACGGCGACCGACGGCTTCAGCGCCTACATCGCCGCTCCTGCGGTGGCGCGGCTGAGGAGGGACCACCCGGGGCTCAGCGTGGAGATCGTCACCGTCACGCGCCGGGCGCTCCAGCAGCGCTCGGGGCTGGACATCGAAGTGGTGGTGGGCGAGCCGCAGGTGCACCGCGCCGAAGCGTTCCGGCTGGGCGAGTACGAGCTTGGGATGTACGCCTCCCGCTCGTACATCGAAGCCAACGGCATGCCCGAGTCCGTGGAGGCCCTGACCTCCCACCCGCTCGTGTACTTCGTGGACTCCATGCTGCAGGTGGACGATCTTGATGCGCCCCGGCGGCTGGTGCCGGCCATGCGGGACGGTGTCAGCTCCACCAACGTGTTCGTGCACGTCGAGGCCACCCGTGCCGGCGCCGGGGTGGGTTTCCTCCCCTGCTTCATGGCCGACCGGCACGCCGACCTGGTGCGTCTGCTGCCCGGAAAAATCGCCGAACGGCTGCCCTATTGGATGGTCCTGCGGCCCGATTCGATGCGCCGCCCGGCCGTCGCTGCCGTGGTGTCGGCCCTGCGCGAGCAGACCACCGCGCACCGGGAGTGGCTGCTGGGGCAGGGACGCGGCAGCTCAGCCGGTGAATGACGACGGCGGAGCCCCGACATAGTGGCGGGTAGGTGCCTGGTGGTGCGTCAGGGCTCCGTGGAGGTTGCCGCTTCCACACCGGGCGCAGTGTCTGTGCCTGGCCGGGGGTCGTGCCGAACCGCTGCTCCGGCGGCGAAGGCCCGCACTTTGGCGTCGTTCCAGATGTGCGCGGGCACGGCCCCGCCGAGGAGGCGGCGCGCGAGTTGGGGGTCGTCGTCAAACGGCTCGTCGCTGCCGGCCATCACCATGTTGCCGTAGCGGCGGCCCTTCAGCATGGCCGGGTCGGCGATGATGACGGTGTGTTCAAACGCGGCCGCGATGGTGGCGGCATCCTCCCGGGCATTCTTCAGGTCCGGCCCGTCCCCCGAATTCACCACGTAGATCCCGCCGGGGGCGAGCACCCGGCGGACGTGGGCATTGAACTCGGCTGTGGTCAGCGGAAAGGGGGTCACTGCTCCCGCGAACACATCCCGGATGACGAAGTCGCGGGTATCCGGGGTGAGGGTTTCCGTCACGGCACGGGCCTCCCCGACGCGCAGCCGCAGCAGCGGGGCCTTGGGCAGGTCGAACCAGGTCCGGACGTACTCCGCAAGCTTCCCGTCCAGTTCCACCACCACCTGCCGGGCGTCAGGATAGGCGGCATGGAAGTACCGCGCCAGCGAGCAGGCTCCACCGCCCAGATGCAGGCCCCGCAGCCGGGGCTTGGCCTCGGGCGCCCAGCGGGATTCGATGAGGGCGGACATCCAGCGCATGTACTCGAAGTCCAGGAACAGCGGATCGGCCAGATCGATGTGTGAGCTCATCACCCCGTTGATGCGCAGGAGCCATCCTGTGGAGTTGTCCTGGTCCGCGATGAGCTCGCAGTCGCCGGTGTCAATGTAGTAGACGCCCTCAACGGGGCCACCTGCCCGCCCTGCCCCCGGACGCGGCGCCCCGGGACGAGTTCCACCGGGAGCTTCCAGCACGGCGGAGGCAGCCGAACCTTTCCTGCCACCTGACTTTCCGCCCGGCTTGGTGCGCCGTGCCATCAGTTGTCCGCCGCTTCCGTCATGCCTTTAAGCCTAGTTGACCACAGCTGCCGAAACGCCCGGGCTACGCCTCGGCGACGGGCGCACCTTCGCCGTTGCGGATGCGCTGGACCATGGCGGTGGTGGAGCGTTCGGCCACGTAGTCGAGGATCGTCACCGTGCCGCCGTAGGCTTCCACGGCCTCGGTTTCAGCCAGCATTTCCGGTGTATAGTCCCCGCCTTTGGCATAGATTTCCGGCCGCAACTGTTCGATCAGGGGAATGGGCGTCGGGGTATCGAAAACTGTCACATAGTCCACGCAGCTCAGGGCAGCAATCACTGCGGCCCGGTCCGCCACGCTGTTGATGGGGCGGTCCGGCCCCTTGAGCCTTCGAACGGAATCGTCACTGTTGAGCGCCACCACCAGGATGTCGCCAAGCTGCTTGGCCTGGTTCAGGTAGCGTGTGTGCCCGCGGTGCAGCACGTCAAAGCAGCCGTTGGTCAGCACCACGCGCTGGCCGTCGCTGCGGTGCGCCCGGATGTGCCGTTCCAGTTCATCGGCCGCCAGGGCGGTGTCCGCGAAGCTTTCCAGGTAGCGGCCCAGCTCGTCCGTGCTGCAGACCGACGTTCCCGGCAGGTGGACCACCACGTCCGCTGCTGCCTGCGCCAGATCCAGGCTGGCCGTCAGAGGCAGGGACGCGGCCCGCGCGAGAGTCAGCGCCGCCACGAAGGTATCGCCGGCGCCGGAAGCCTGCTTTTCGGTGGCGGGTTTGGCCCAGGTCCGGTGCGGGTTGCCGGCAGCCGGAATCAGGACGGTCCCGTCCCGGTCCAGCGTGACCACGACGGCGCGTGCTCCGGTGGCCTGCAGCAGCTCGCCGCCGTGCCCGGTCACCACCGCCGCGCGCTCAGGGCCGGTGCCGAGCCGGAGGTCCAGCATCCTGGCGGCCTCCTGCGCGTTGGGCGTGACCAGGTCCGGCTGCAGCCCTGCCCAGGGACGGGGATCGTGGGCGTCCACCACCACCAGCGTGTCCTCCCCCCGCCGCGCAAGGGTCCCGATGAGCCGGCCGCGGACGGGTTCTGCAAGGACACCTGTTCCGTAGTCGCAGATCACCACCGCGTTCTGTTGTCCGACGGCGGCAGGAACAGCCGCTTCGAACGCCGCCAGGGCGGCGGGCGGAACAGTTGAAGCCGAGTCGTCGAAGCGCAGCAGGACCTGGCCGCCGCTGCTGATCCGGATCTTGGTGGTGGTGACCATGTCAGGGTGCTCGGTGAGCAGCGAGGTGTCCACACCGGCGGCATCCAGCTGCCGCCGCAGTTCCGTGCCGGCGGCGTCCGTCCCGACGATTCCGGCCACGCTGACCCGCGCACCAAGGGCAGCCAGGTTCATGGCCGTATTGGCGGCACCGCCGGGGGCGAAGTCCCGCCGGGCGATGTCCACCACGGGAGCCGGGGCCTCCCGGCACATCCTGTCGATCGTTCCGCTCCACCAGCCGTCGAGCATGAAGTCGCCCACCACGGTGATGGCCGGGGCCTCCTCGGCCAGCCGCTGCGGAAGCCACGCCGCAAGGCCGCGCTGTTCGGAAAGCTGCAGGCTGCCGTCATCCCCGGCGACGCCTCCGGCGCCGGGTACCGTGGCCGTCACGATTCTGCCCCGTTGGCTGATGCCGCCCCGGGCTGCGGAGTGCCGGCTGAAGGGCCAGTTGCCGGTGCCGCCGGCGGGGGCGCAGCAATGTGTACCACCTTGACCCGGGTGAATTCGTCCAGGAGCTCCGGTCCGTAGCCGAAACCGTGGCCGCTTTCGCCGCGGGGCTGGGCGGAGCCGCCCGGTGCGCCGCCAAATACCTCGTTGACCTTGACGGTCCCCACCGGCAGTGCAGCGATGGCCTGCTGGGCGTGGGCGATGCTGCCGGTCAGGACGGTGGCAGCCAGTCCGTAGCGGCCGGCGGCTGCAAGGGCGAGCCCCTCCTCGAAGCTGTCCACCACGCGCACCGGGGCCACCGGGCCGAACGTTTCCTCGGCCATCACATCCATGGTGTCGGTGCATTCCACGAGGACTGTGGCCGGGTAGAAGGCGCCCGGCCCGTCCGGAACCGAGCCGCCCTCCACAGCCCGTGCACCGAGTTGCAATGCCTCGGCCACGTGCCGGTCGACGGCGTCCCGCATCCGCGTGTCCACTAGCGGCGCGAGCCGGTGTTCGCGGTTCCGGTTCCGGGCTTCCCCCGCCAGTGCCTGGCAGAACTGTTCGGCTATGGACCGGTGGACATAGATGCGCTCCACCGAGGTGCAGATCTGTCCGCTGTTGCTGAAGGCCCCGATCGCCGCCTGCTCGGCAGCCCAGGCTGGATCCACGTCCGCATCGACCAGCAGCGGATCGTTGCCGCCGTTTTCCCTGATGACATGGGCTCCCGTCAGCACCGCTGCCCGCGCAATCCGCTCCCCCGTCTCGCTGGAACCGACGTGGGCGAACATGTCAACGCCGGGCTGCTGGGTGAGGAGGGTCCCGACGTCGGCCCCTCCGGACAGCGTGACCAGCACGTTGGGCGGAAATACCGGCGCCAGCGCCTCCCCCAGAAGTTTTCCCACGTGCGGGCACCGCTCGCTTGGCTTGTGGATCGCCGTGTTGCCGGTGACCAGGGCAGCACCGATGAGCCCGCAGGCAACCGCAACGGGATCGTTCCAGGGCGTCAGCAGGACGGCCACGCCCCGGGGCTCCGCCACGGTGTAATCCGCTGCCAGCGGGTTGCCGCGCAGGCTGTGGCCCCGGTGCAGTGGTCCGAGTTCGGCGTACTGCTCCAGCGTGGATACGCCTGCCGCTATACCGGCACGGGCCTCCTCCACCGGGCGGCCCGTTTCCCGGACGTTCAGTTCCGCCAGTTCTGCGGCAGCAGACTCGAGAGCCGCGGCGGCTTCCCGAAGCAACTTGCCCCGCTCCCCCGGTGGCGTGGCCGCCCAGGCCGGCTGGGCAGCGCGCGCAGCCGCCAGGGCTCCCGCCACATCCTCAGGTCCCGCAACGGAGACGCTGCCGACCGTTTCCCCGGTTCTGGGATCCAGGATGGTGAGCACGTCTTCGACGTGGGCCAGGTGGTTTGCGATGGTCGATTGCATGTGGCTCCTCACTGTGGATTGGCCTGCGGCTCCGGGGTGCCGTTTCACCCCTCTCTGACGTGATCCGTACCCGGGCGCCGGCGGGTTTACACCCGCCGGCGGCAGGAGTTTTCCGGGCTGGCAATGCAGGCCCGATGCATCGTAGGGTTGGCCCCACCAAACCCATCCCGACCTGAACTGTCCGGAGCCGAGAGGGCTGACCCCATGGAACTCTTCAACGCCGACTTCGGCGGAGCACGCATCACCGGCCACGGAATCGGCCCTGTCCTGGAAGCCTTCAGCGGCGTCTCGCGGATAGCCGTGCTGCGGGGCGGCGGCCTGGGCGACCTGATGTTCGCATTGCCCGCGGTCGCGGCCCTGAAGGCGGCCTACCCCGGGGCCAGCGTGACGCTGCTGGGCACGCCGGTACATGCGGAGCTGCTGTCGCAGACTGTGGGGCCCGTGGATGAGACCGTGATTCTGCCGTTTGCCGAAGGCGTCCGCCCGGGTCCGGAAGACGACGCCGAGGTGGAGCGGTTCTTCGCCGGGATGCGTGCCAGGAACTTTGACCTGGCCGTCCAGCTGCATGGCGGCGGCCGGTACTCGAATCCCTTCCTGCTCCGCCTCGGCGCCCGCCACACCGTGGGCACCCGGACCCCCGATGCGGTGCCGCTGGAGCGGACCGTACCCTACGTGTACTACCAGCACGAGCCGCTCCGGGCTCTTGAGGTGGCAGGGTTCGCCGGCGCCCCTCCCCGCGAACTTGAGGCCAGGCTGGAGGCCCTGCCGGAGTTCAGGCAGCAGCTTGCGCAGGACCTGGCCCTGGAAAGCGGCGCAGCCGCGAACGGACGTGTGCTGGTGATCCACCCGGGAGCGACGGATCCGCGCCGCCGCTGGCCGGCCGAGCGTTTCGCGGCGGTGGCGCGCAGGGCCGCCGACGACGGCTTCCGGGTGTACGTGGTGGGCGACAGCAGCGAAAAGGAACTGGCAGAGGCCGTGGTGGAGCTCGCCGTCGAACATTCCGCTGACGGCACGGCGGCCGGGTCCGGTGCAGCCCGGCCGGCCGTGGAGTCACTGGCCGGCAAACTCAGCCTCGGTGAGCTCGCCGCTCTGCTGGCGGGGAGCAGCGTGGTGGTCGCGAACGACAGTGGACCGCGACATCTGGCCCAGGCACTGGGGACGCCCACCGTAGGCGTCTACTGGGTGGGCAATGTCATCAACGCCGCACCGCTGGGCCGCAGCCTGCACCGGATCCACATGGGCTGGGCCACGCGCTGCGAGGTGTGCGGCGTTGATGTCACCCAGGTGGGGTGGACGGCTCCACGGTGTCCCCATGACGAGTCCACCGTGAAGGCCGTCGAACCCTCGGAGGTCTACGAGGATGTCCTCCAACTCACGGCCACGAGCCCTCTTCTTCGTGGCAAATAAGCATCTCGCGGACTTCGCAGCCGGTGGGCTGGGACAGTGCGAACAGGATTGCCTGGGCCACGTTGCCCGGGTCGTTGAGCCGTGAGTCGTCCTGCGGCTTGTACTGTTCGGCGCGGTCGTCGAAAAAGCGCGTCTTCATGCCTCCCGGAATCATGGTGGTCACGCCGATCTCGCCACCCGTTTCGGCGGCCAGCGAGTGGCTGAAGCCCACCACGCCGAATTTTGAGGCGCAGTAGGCGGTGGCCTCCGGCAGCGCACGCTTGCCCAGCGTGGACGCGATGGTGACAACACGGCCGCGGGACTCCTTGAGGTACGGAAGGGCTGCCCGTACGACGGACACGGTGCCCATCAGGTTGACGCCGATGACGCGTTCCCACTCTTCCGCGGCTACGTCCTCCAGCTTGCCGCAGCGGTCGATTCCGGCCGCGGTGACGACGGCGTCCAGGCCGTCAAGGGTTTCCGCCGCCTGCTTTACCGCCTCGGTCACCGCGATGCGGTCCGAGACGTCCACTTCAAAGGCCTTCGCCGCGGAGACGTTCCGGATGTCCCGGTCCAGTACCACCGGCGTTCCCCCGGCTTTCAGCACGGCATCGACGACGGCGGCCCCCAATCCGGAGGCACCGCCGGTTACCAGGACCCGGCCGGGCCGGAAAGTCGATTCAGTCATGGTGTTCCTTTCGCTTGGGACAAAATTCAAGATCGTGTTGCAGTTCAGCTGACTTTGGCCAGGGCGTCCGCAAGGACGGACGTGGACCGTGCCTGGTGGAACGGCACCGTCACGCAGCGGCCGCCCCAGCTTTCGACCAGGCCGGCCTCGGGCAGTTCCGAGGCACGGTAGTCACCGCCCTTCACCCAGACATCCGGCCTCAGCAACTCGAGGCAGGCCTCCGGGGTGTCCTCCCCGAAGACCAGTACGGCGTCCACGCACTCCAACGCCAGCAGCAGTTCCGCGCGGTCCTGCTGGCTGACGATGGGCCGCTGTTCGCCCTTGATCCGTCGCACCGACTCGTCCGAGTTCAGGCACACGATCAGGCAGTCGCCAAGGTCCCTGGCGGCTGCCAGCGTGCGGGCGTGGCCGGCGTGCAGCAGGTCGAAGCAGCCGCCGGTGGCCACGACGGTTCCGCCGTTGGCGCGCACCCGCCGGGCAAGGTCCAGGGCGTCTTCCTCGCGGCTGTGGTGCCAGACGGGCCTCTGGCGGTCCGGCAGGGCAGAGACTCCGCCGGCGCCAAGGAAGGCAGCCGCCTCGCTGATTGCGGATTCGGCGGCGTCGGCCAGGCTGCGGCCCTCCGCCAAGTGGACGGCCAGGCTGGCGGCAAGCCGGTCGCCGGCACCGCAGGGATCGGTGACCTCGGTGCGGGGTGCCGGGATGGTCACGGGTGCTGTGTGGCGCTGGGTCAGCAGCCCGCCCTGCTCCCCCATGGTTACGAGGACCGCCTGGCTTTGCCACTTGTCCAGCAGTGCTTCGCCCACGGCGGCAATCGCCGCTGGCGCCCCGGTCCCGGAATCCGCGGCCCTGCCAGCCTCGGACAGGTTGGGCGTCACCACGGCGACCCCGGGCACCGGTGCGGCGCCGGACGGGTGCGGATCCCACACGATCGGAATGTCGCCGGCACGGGCCTCGAGCAACTCCCGGATCTCGGGATTCGCGGCGACGCCCCGTCCGTAGTCGGCCACGATGATCACTTCGGCCTGGTGCAGGGCCCTGAGCATGCCCGCGGTGGCTGCCGGCACTTCAGGCCGCTCGCATCCTTCGTCCACCCGCACCACCGGCTGGCGGCCCGCCCGGACTCGGGTTTTCACGGGCGTTCTGGCGCCGGAGGGCCCGGAGACCACACGCACACCGGCGAGCGCGCCCTCCAGCGCCAGGGAGGCGTCGTCGTCGGAAAGCACCGTCACCAGGGTGACGCCGTGGCCGTCCTGGGCAAGCATCCGGGCCACGAGCCCGGCGCCGCCTGCCCGGCGGCGGACGTCCGAGACGTCCACTACCGGCACCGGTGCGTCCGGGCACAGCCGGGTTGCTTCCCCGGAAAGGTCCACGTCCAGCAAGACGTCGCCCACCACCGTGATCCTCATCCGCGATCACGCTCCGGCCCGGGAACGCCCTGGCCCCTGCGGGTAACCTCGGCTTCGAAGGCGCGGCATATTGCATGCAGCGCTATCAGGTGCCCTTCCTGCGCGTTGGCCGAGATGGCATCGATGGCCACGACCTCATCGCAGCAGGAGGCCAGGGGGTTTGGCGCCGGCCCCGTCAGTGCCCATGTGGTGATGTTCAGCCTGGCAGCGGCTTCGGCTGCCCGGAGCAGATTGGGGCTCTGGCCGCTCGTGGACAGCAGCACGAGGATGTCCCCGGACCGGCCGTGGGCGCGGACCTGGCGGGCAAAGAGTTCAGCGTAGCCGTAGTCATTGGCGATGGCCGTGACGGCAGAGCTTTCCGCGTGTAGGGAGATCGCGGAAAAAGGCATCCGCTCGCCGTCGAACCTGCCCACGAGTTCCGCGGTCAGGTGCTGCGCCTCGGCGGCGGAGCCACCGTTGCCGGCGGCCAGCAGCTTCTGCCCGCTCAGCAGTCGCTGGGCCAGCTCCACGCCCCAGGCCGTCAGCCTGTCAGCCTGGCTTTCCAGGGAACGCAGCGCCGGAAGGACGTTCTCCAGGTGCGCCCGCACGGCGTCCCCCGCTCCGGTGTCCTGCGCAGCAGCGTCCGGGGAAGGTGCCGAATCCGGGGACGGTGCCACAGTCGGCACCGAGGGCCGGTCCGGAGAGGAGAGGCCGGCAGGAGTGCCAGCCCGGTGCATGGCAGGAAGCTCAGCCTCCCGCAGGGATTCCGGAGTCACAGCGCCGCTCCTTCCATCGGTTCCAGCGTGCCGGCTGCCGCAGTGCCTGCGATGGCCAGCTGGTAGGCCTTTTCCGTCTCGGCGGCCACTCTGTTCCAGGAGTAGCGGGTCTTCGCCCGCCGTTCACCGGCCCGGCCGAGTTTCGCGCGAAGTTCGGGGCTGGCCAGCAGGGTAGCGAGGGCTTCGGCGATGGCCTCGGGATCCTTCGGCGGCACGTGCAGGCCGGTTCCCTGGTGCACCACGGTATCTGTCAGACCGCCCACTGCAGCGGCGACCACCGGAACACCGCACGCCATGGCCTCCAGCGGGACGATCCCGAACGGCTCGTACCAGGGCGTGCAGACCACGGCGTCCGCGCTCCTGAAGAGGCCCGGCATGGCCTCCCGGGGCACCTGACCCCGCAGCTCCACATGGGCCGCCACGCCAAGCTCCCGGGCAAGGTCCAGCAGCCTGCGCGCCTCCGGGTCCTGCCCTCCGGCGTCAGCATCGCCGCCCACGATGAGCAGCTCCACGTCGCCGAACCCCGCCTCCACCAGATGCGGGAGTGCTCGGATCACCAGGTCCACGCCTTTGCGCGGAACCAGCCGCCCGACGGACAGGATCCGGTGCGAACGGGAGGGAGCATCGGCCGGGCCGTCACTGGAGAAGAGATCCAGGTCCACGCCGCACGGAGCAATGGAGACCCTGCGGGTATCTATTCCCATCGCCCTCAACTCGAACACTTCGTCGGAGCAGGTTGCCACGATGCGGTCAGCCGACCTGCCCACGGACGGTTCGAGGAAGCGCCGCTCGGCGGGGCTGGTATCGGCGGCGCCCTGGTGGCGGCGCTTGACCGTGCCCAGCGCGTGGAAGGTCTGCACCACGGGGACCCGGAAACCGGCCGGTTCGCGGCGCGCGGCGTCCAGCGCGGCGACCCCGGACATCCAGAAGTGGCCGTGCACCACGTGGGGCGGCGAGTCGCCCCAATCCCGGAAAACCCCGTCCGCCAGTGCACCCATGAAGGGCAGCAGCTCGTCCTTGGGCACGTGTTCGGCCGGTCCGGCGTCCACGTGCACCACCTCGAGCCGCGGATGCACCCGCACCCGTGGCGGCAGCTCGGGCGCGTCGCGCCTCGTATAGACCGTTACCCGGTGGCCCCGCCGGGCCAGTGCCGTCGAGAGGGCGGCGACATGGACGTTCTGGCCGCCCGCATCCACTCCGCCGAGCGCTGCCAAAGGACTGGCGTGTTCCGAAATCATTGAGATCTTCAATGGATATTCCCTTCTCGCGCCGCGGACAGGGCATCCGGTCCGGACCCCTTCAAAACTGCATCCCCCGGTGCCACCCCTTCTGTGGGATCCCCAGCCGTCCTGCCGGCGTCACCCGGACGGACCAGTCCCGCGGGCACCAGATCCGCCAGCACCTCATCCCAGTCCGTCAGGAAACGCTCAATTCCGTACCGTTCCAGCGCGGCCTCCCGCGCTGCCTTGCCCCGCCGTCGGGCCTCCTCGGGGTCGTTCACCAGGAGCCGGGCACACCGCCGCAGCTCCTCCACGTCGGTGGAGATGCAGCCAGCCTCCGCCGGGACGGCACGCCCGGCCTCCGTGGTGTCCAGAGCAAGGACCGGCATGCCGAGGTGCATCGCTTCCAGCAACGCCAGCCCCAGCGAGGTCCAGCGGAGCGGATGCAGGTAAACCCGGCAGCGCGCCAGCTCACGGTGGAGCTCAGCGGTTTTGAGGTCTCCCCGCACGGTGAGGCGCGGCGCCGGGATGCCGGTGGCCTCCGCCAGCCCGTCCCCGCCCATGCCAAAGACCTGGAGCGGGGCCGTTTCCGCGAAACGCGGCAGCAGGTCGGTGCCGGTCACGCGTCCGCGGCGTACCGGCTCGTTCACCACCACGCCCAGCTCGGGAACATCGCCCGTATACAGGTAGCCGGGGTCAGCGATGCCGTGCTCGATGACCTTTGTGGGCGCGCGGCCGCTGTCCCAGAACAGCTCGTTAAAGTGGGTCACGTGCACGATCGGAATATCGCGCTGGTCCCCGAGCGGATGAACGGTGAAGGGAACATCGCCCTTGGGCGTGTTGTGTTCCACGTAAACGGCGGGAAGGTCGACGCCGGGCCGGCGGCCCAGGACGCGTGTCACCTCCGCTGCCTCCTCCGGCCGCTGCAGCACGACGGCGTCTATGCTGCCGGCGTCCAGCTCTGCCAAGGCGACTTCCCGCACGGAAGCGGGCCAGTCCCGGTCAGCGCGGCCCAGTCCCCAGGGCCCGCCGCCGGGCAGCACCGGCAGCAGGTACTCGTGCCGGCCGCGGACAAAGGCGTCCGTCCACGACCCGTGCACGTGCCACAGCAAAATTCTCATTGTTTCCGGACCTTTCTCCGTGTGCTGAGCGAGGAGACCCCGCTCAGCAGGCGTTCGACCGCGTCCACCACCTGCTCCGGCGATACAGAGCTGAGGCAGGGATGGCCCGGCACCGGACAGACACGTGCGCGGCTGAGCCGGCACGGCGCATTCTGGTCGCCCAGCAGTTCCAGCGGAACACCGTACGGCGCCCACCGGACGGCCGGGACGACCGGGGAAAACAGGCTCACGACGGGGGTTCCCACAGCGGCAGCAAGATGCGCCGGCCCTGTGTTGCCGCTGACCACCACTTCGGCGTTGGCGAGGACACCGGACAGGGTGGCAAGGTCCGTGCGGCCGCCCAGATCGATGGCGGAGGGGCCGGCGACCGTGGCCGTGAGGGCGGTTTCACCCGGACCGCCGGTCACCACGACCCGGTGGCCGGCTCCCTCCAGCAGTTCCACCGCCGCCGCATGATGCAAGGGCGGCCAGGCCCGGGCAGGCACCGTTGCGCCGGGGTGGACCACCACGTACGGCCCCTCCCCCACCAGGTGCCGGACGGCCGGCGGATCCTTGACCAGGAGTTTTCCGTCGTCGCCCGTCCTGAGCCGGAATCCCGCCGCCTGGGCGATGCCGAGTGCCCGCACGGCTTCCGGCTGCTCCTCCGGGAAGTCCTCACCCGGCTTCAGCCGGACGTCCAGGAGCGATCCCGGGTAGTCGGTGGAGGCCCCCGTGATGCGCTCGACTCCGGCCAGGCGCAGAAGCAGCGCCAGGGGCAGAGGCGACTGGTGGAAGGACGTGAGGATGACGGCTTCGGTGATCCGGGAATTGCGGACAAAGCCCACCAGCGAGTCCAAATGCTCCCCCGTCACGGACGGAGCCGGGTTGCTGATCCACGGCGCATCCCAGGCAAAAACGTCGGCGACGTTGGGCAGCAGTGAGGCCGCAGACTGGCCCTGCGGTCCGCAGAGCACGACGACGTCGTTGGGACTCCCGCCGTCGGCCCGCCGTCCGTTCGCCACAGCCCGGACTGCCGGGCCCGCCAGGAGGACGTCACCGACGCTGTCGAGACGGGCCACGAGGACCCTGCTCATGCCGGTCCCCGAAGCGCCGGTTCCCGAAGTGCCGGTTCAGGAAACACCGGTTGTGAAAACAACAGGGCAACGGCCTGCTCCAGGTCCGCGGCCACCTCGGCGGCGGCCCCAACCTCCTCGGCGCGGGTCTGCGGAGTGGGCACCAGGATGCCCCGGGCACCGGCGGCCGCGGCCGCTTCGACGTCGCTGCCGATGTCGCCGATGAACGCGGCCTCTGAGGGGTCAATGCCGAGCCGGCGGCAGGCGCTGTGGATCATGCCCGGCGCCGGCTTCCGGCACAGGCAGCCGTCACCGGCTCCGTGCGGGCACACCTCCCAGACGTCGAAGGGCCCCAGCAGGTCCTCCACCCGCGCATTCACGCTGTTGACCTCCTCAGCGGTCAGGAGGCCGCGGGCGATGCCGGACTGGTTGCTCAGGACGCCCGTGGCCAGACCGCGGCTGCGCAGCCCGTCGAGGACCTCGCGCGCCCGGGGGTACGGCTCGACTTTCTCCGGGTCACCGTTGTAAGGCACGTCAACCACGAGCGTTCCGTCCCTGTCGAACAGCACAGCTTTGAGCGTTGCAGCGTTACTTGCCATACCCCCTCCGTTCCCCGGACGGCAGAGACCTAAACAGCAGGCTGCTTACTTCTTCTCGGCTAGACTCCTCGACAGGTGGCCCGACAGGCCAGCCCGAGGAGTAGAGGACGGCAGTGGAAGCACCGAACGGCAAGCACGAACAACCTGTCCTGCTGGTCCTGCGGGCATTGAAGCTTGGGGATCTGCTGGTTGCCGTGCCGGCGCTGCGGGCTTTGCGCCGCGCGTATCCGGATCACCGCCTTCTCTACGCCGCCCAGGGCTGGCTGGAAGACGCACTGGAGCTGGTAGGCGGCTATGAACTGCTTCCGACGCACGGCCTGGATGTTCCCATTCCCATCGAGGCAGGAACGGTGGACATCGCGGTCAACCTGCACGGCAGCGGGCCGGAAAGCGAAGCCCGGCTCGCAGCCGTCCGGCCCAGGATGCTCATCGGCCACCGGACCCCGGAGCGGCCGGGTCCGGCGTGGATGGAGGAAATCCACGAGCGCGAGCGGTGGACCAGGTTGCTGCAGTGGCATGGCGTCGACGCGGAACCGGACGATTTCCGGCTCCTCCCGCCTGCCGTTCCGAGCCCCTGCCCGGGTGCCACGATAGTGCACGTGGGGGCGGCGTACGGCAGCCGGCTCTGGCCCGGGCACCGGTTTGCGGAGGTGGCCCGTACGCTCGCCGCGGAGGGGCACCGGGTGGTGTTTACCGGGAGCACCGGGGAACAGCCCCGGGCCCTGGATGTGGCACGGCTGGCCGGCCTTCCCGACACTCAGGTCCTGGCGGGCCGGCTGCGGCTGGCCGAATTCATGGCCGCCATTGCCGAAGCCCGGCTTGTGGTGTCGGCAGACACCGGCGCGGCGCACCTCGCCTCTGCCTTCTCACGGCCTTCGGTGGTGCTTTTCGGCCCGGCACCGGCCGAGGTCTGGGGGCCGCCGCCCGGCCCGCACATTGTGCTGACGGACGCTCAGGCCCGCCGCGGCGACACCTTCGCTGCCACCCCGGACCCGGCCCTGCTGGCAGTCACTGTGGAGGATGTCCTGTCGGCTGTCGGGCAGCTCCGGCTCCCCTGATCCGCACCGGTCCTGTCAGTGGCGGCACTGCCGGTGGCACCCTCCGCGCCATGGCCCTCCTCTTCGAGCAGCCGGCGTTGCAGCCATACCAGGATCCGGGACAGGCGACGCGACACCTGCATCTGGGAAATGCCGAACCTCTTGCCAAGCTCTGCCTGCGTCTCCTCGCAGAAGTAGCGCCGGTAAAGCATCTCCCGGTCATCCGGTTCCAGTTCCTGGATGGCCTGGTTGAGACACACGAGTTCTTCAAGGTGCTCTATGGGCTGGTCCGGTGACACCAGGCCTTCGCCCATGCTCGGTCCGCCCCACGGATCCGGGCTGTCCAGCGAGTCGGGGTGCATGCTGCTTGCCGCGGCCTGGGCCTCCCGCACGTCAGCGGCGGTGACCCCCAGTTCGGCCGCGAGTTCCTGCTCCGACGGAACGCGGCCCAGCGACTGGGCCATGTCGGGGGCCGTGTGCAGCATCTGGGTCCGGACGTCCTGGACCCGACGCGGCGGCCGCACGGTCCAGCACCGGTCCCGCAGGAAGCGCTTGAGTTCGCCGCTGATGGTGGGCGCGGCGTACGCCGGGAAACTCTCGCCTTTCTCCTGGTCAAAGCCGCGGGCAGCCTTGACGAGCCCCAGGTAGGCCACCTGGACCAGGTCTGAGCGCTCCCGCCCGCGGGCGGCGTAACGCGAAGCGAGCGACTCCGCCAGGTCGAGGTAGTTGAGGACCAGCTGGTTCTCGAAGGCATCATGCAGCCGCCCGGTCGGTGGCCCTTGCTGGGGTACTGCGTGGAGGGCGCCGATCGCGGAGGAAGAAGGCGGGGTTTCTGGCATTGTCGTGGGTTCCTTCGATCGGGAGGTCGAGAAAGCCTGCGGCAAGACTTAGAAGTAGGAAATCATAAGCGTGCTTATTACACAATGGCCATGAGGCGATAGGGTCGGAAGAAGCACGAAGGTTACGGCCGCCGCCGGCGGCCTGGCCGGAACGTTCCACGGCAACGGACAGGGGCATCTCATGCGGATTGCGATCACGGGCGCCAGCGGCAATGCAGGGACCGCGCTGCTGCGCCGGCTTCAGGAGGCCAGCCGGGACCGTCCGGGAGGGCTGGAACTGGTGGGCATCAGCCGCCGGGCGCCGGACAGTTCACAGCCGCCCTACGCCGGCGTCGAGTGGCACACCCTTGACGTGGGCGCCGCTGACACCAGGCAGGACCTGGCGAGGGCCTTCGCGGGAGCGGACGCGGTGGTGCATCTGGCCTGGCAGATCCAGCCAAACCGGAACCTCCAGGAACTGCACCGCACCAACGTGGCGGGCACGGCGAACATGCTGGCCGCAGCCCGGGAGGCCGGCGTAAGCCACGTGGTGTGTGCCTCCTCGGTGGGAGCGTACAGCAAGGCGCCGAAGGACCGCCGCGTGGACGAATCGTGGCCGGCAGGAGGCATGGCGGGCTCACATTACAGCCGGGACAAGGCGGAACAGGAAAAGCTGCTGGACAGGTTCGCGGCGGACAACCCTTCGATCACCGTAGCCAGGCTCCGCCCCGGGCTCATTTTCCAGGCCAAGGCCGGAAGCGAGATCGGACGCTACTTCCTGGGGTGGGTCCACCCGCGGTTTGTCCCGCGCCGGCCGGCACTGCCGATACTGCCCATTCCGGAGGAGCTGGTCTTCCAGGCGGTCCATGCCGACGACGTCGCGGACGCCTACTGGCGCGTGCTGGAGCGCAAGGCAGGCGGAGCCTTCAATGTGGCAGCCGAACCGGTGGTCACGCCGCAGAACCTGGCCCGGCTCTTTTCGGCCAGGCGGATCCTTCCGGTTCCGGTGCGGGCACTGCACGCCTTCGTCGGCGCCACCTGGCGGCTGCGGCTTCAGCAGACCGACTCCGGATGGGTGGAGATGGCCGCCGGTGCGCCGGTCATGGACACCCGGCGGATCCGCGATGAGCTGGGCTGGGAGCCGCGCACGCCGTCGCTGGAAGCCATCCGCGAGGTGATTGAGGGCATGGGAAGAGGCGCCGGCGTGCCGGCGTCTCCACCCCTCAAACCCCGGCGCAGCCTGCTCGGCCTCATCCGCCGCAGCTGAAACCCGTCCGCCACAGCTGAAAGCCCGACGGCGGCCGGCCCGCCGGCCTACTCGCGCGGAGTGTTGCGCCGGGTAGCGTCCGTGGCCGTGTCGGCATCCGCGCGGCGGGCGCCGGCATCGCGCACATCGGCATCGCGTGCGTCAGCGCTGCGGGCATCATCGGCCCGCCTGTCGTCGGCCCGCACATCGTCGGCGCGTGAGCCCATGTCCCGGTCATTTACGTCCCTGGCGCCGTCCCGCCGGTTGCCGTGCTCGTCCACGTCCGGGTCAAGGGCGTTCGCCTTGTACTGGTGCTTCTCTGCATCCGTCCGGAACTCCTGCGCAGCCGACTGCCGCTGCTCCGCCTCCTGGCGAAGCCGCGCCGCTTCAACCTGCGCCTTTTCCGCGTCAGCCTTCGCATGCATCGCCCGGGCTTCGTTTTCCCGCGCCTCAAGGTCGGCGTTCTCCGCCTTCCGGCGGATCTCAGCGGCGTGCTGGCGGTTTTGCTCATCGCGCTTCTGCCGGAACGCCTCGCGGCGCCTGCGGCTGGACATCAAAAGCACCAGGATGAGCGCGATGACAACGATTACAACGACGATCCAAATCCAGGCAGTTGGGTCCACCGTGGATCCACCTCTCTCTATTCCAGCACGTCATTCTCCGGCAGGGGCCCGGCCACTCATCCCCGGCGTAACACTGACGGAAGGGCGGCCGGTTGAACTAGCGGCAGTCAGGGTACTTACTATCTAATAGTAACCATGCTTACTATTTCATAGCGAGCAATTGCCGGCAGAACCCGGCAACCCGACATGTTGGAGAGGTATCAGCCATGACGGAAACCCAAGAGCCCCAGGGCGCTGGCGTCTCCCCGCCCGATGACCCTCCGGGCGCTGGCCAGGGACAGGCCGGCTCCGTCCCCGGCGGTGCCGGCCCGGCGCAGGAGCCGAACCCGCTGGCGTCCCCCCAGCTGGCGGAAAGCCCGCAGTCGAACACACGGACTGCGGATGATCCGCTGGGTGGGAAGCAGCCGGCCGACGATCCGTTGGGCAGCGACCCGCTTACGCTGGACCGCCGCAACCCGCAAAGAGGGCCCGGACAGTAACAGGCCGGGTCAGGAACGAAACCTGGTCAGTAACCGCCCGGGCAACAGGCGGCCCAGGCACAAGCGGACCGAACTCTGGTGCTGCCGGCCGCACGACCCGCGAGCCCGACCCCTGACAGCGGCGGGACACCCCTACGGGACACCCCGCACGCAAACGAAAGGATGCCTCATGGCGACGAAAGAAGCCCCGGAAACCAGCACAGCCAAGGCGGGCAGCGCACCTGCCCCGGATGACAACCGAAAGCCAGACAGCCCCCCGGACCTGGACAAGCCGTCGTGGAAGTACATAGCCCGCAAGACCTTCCGCGAGTTCACGGCCGACCAATGCCCCGACCTCGCCGCCGGGCTGACTTACTACGCGATCTTTTCGATGTTTCCCGCACTGCTCGCCCTTGTGTCGCTGCTGGGCATCTTCGGGCAAGCCGAGAAAACCACCGGGGCACTCCTGGAAATCGTCCAGGGCGTGGCACCGGGCCAGGCCGTGGAAATGATCCGCGACCCCATCCAAGAACTGACCACCTCGCCCGCTGCCGGCTTCACCCTTGTTATCGGCCTTGCAACGGCGATCTGGTCCGCCTCCGGGTATGTGACGGCCTTCGGCCGCGCGATGAACCGCATCTATGAAATTGATGAGGGCCGCGGCTTCGTCAAGCTCCGCGGCACCATGCTTGGCGTCACCGTGGTTTCGCTGCTCATCGTTGCGCTGCTCGCGGCGATGCTGGTCATCAGCGGCCCCGTGGCCGAGGCCGTGGGCAATGTTCTTGGCCTTGGCGGCGTGGCGCTGACCGTATGGAACATTGCCAAATGGCCGGTCATCGTTGCGCTGGTCATTCTGGTCATTGCGATCCTCTACTACGCCACCCCGAACGTCCGCCAGCCAAAGTTCCGCTGGATGAGCATCGGCTCCCTGATCGCCCTGCTGGTCTTCGTGGTGGCCTCGGTGGGCTTTGGGTTTTACGTGGGGAACTTCAGCAACTACAACAAGACATACGGCGCCATCGGCGGCGTGATCGTCATGCTCCTGTGGCTCTGGATCCTGAACATGTCACTGCTGTTTGGTGCCGAATTCGACGCCGAGATGGAACGCGGCCGGCAGCTGCAGGCGGGCATCGAGGCCGAGGAAACTCTCCAGCTTCCGCCCCGCGACA
This sequence comes from Arthrobacter sp. NPDC057388, assembly GCF_042668165.1. Taxonomy (NCBI): domain Bacteria; kingdom Bacillati; phylum Actinomycetota; class Actinomycetes; order Micrococcales; family Micrococcaceae; genus Arthrobacter; species Arthrobacter sp. NPDC057388. The sequence goes on along the minus strand of NZ_JBHVBL010000015.1, from coordinate 4,725 downwards.
CCAAGAAGAGCGACAAACTCCAGGAGAAGGAAGATGAGGACATCCGGCTGGGGCGCGAACTGCGCGAGAAGTACAGCGAGCAGGACGACGGCCAGGGCGGCCGCGGGCGCGACGCCGACCGCCAGAACGGCAGCGACGGGGACCGCCAAAACGGCAGCGATGACCGGAACGGCCGCGGTGGCGCCACCGCCCGCGGCGGCACCGGCAACAGCCACTGACTGATCTGACGACGTTCGCCCCCGGCGTGCTGCCTGCAGGCAGCACCCCGGGGGCGTTTCCGGCTTCAGCTGCTCCGAAGCGCGGCAGCGGTCTCCACGCCGAGGGCACGGAGGTACGAACCAAAACCGTGGGGTGCCCGGGCGGCGGTCCGTCCGGAGGTCAGCACGCGCGTGCTGTCCGTGGCGATGACGGCGAAGCCCTTCCGCCGCAGCTGTTCCACCAGGGCACGGTCTTCCGAAGACCGCAGCGGCGGAAATCCCCCGGCCTGGCGGTACGCAGAGGCCCGCACGCCGAGGTTGGCGCCGTACACATGGCCGTGCCGTTCCTCCAGCGGATGCCGGAGACGCCACCTGCGCAGAAGCTCCGGATCCGTCCCTGCAGGGTCCGGTTCCACGGAGCCCAGCACCACATCCCAGCCGGCGTCCGCGAAGGGCAGTTGGCGGACCAGCCAGTCCGCGGGGACCCGGGAGTCAGCATCTGTGTTCGCCAGCCAGGTGCTTTCCAGGAGGCCGCTCCCCAGGTCCCGGATGGCGGCGGCGGCTCCCGCCGCCCTGCTGGCTCCGGCGTTCCGGAACCGCCGGCGAAGCACCCTCACGCCCTGACAAGACCCGGCGAAGCGGTCCGCGATCTCCCGGGACCTGTCGGTGCAGTGGTCCAGGACGACGGTGATTCCTGCGGCCACCGAAGGCCGCTGCTGCGCCAGCGCCTCGGTCGCGGCGCGGAGAGCAGTAAGGGCGGCCCCAAGGTGGTGCTCCTCGTCATGAACCGGCATGACCACCTCGACCCGGCGGATAACCGGGCCGGAACTATCCGGCGTCATGCTCTGGTCCCGGTGAGATCCGGTCCCGGCGCAATGAACGTTTCGAGCACGAAGTCACGCTCGCGGTAAACGCCGGCCGAGGGCCACCGCAAGTGGCGCCGTGCGAGCGCATGGACGGCCTCGCCGTCGAGCTCCCAGCCGGCAACCGGATGCCTCCAATGGCAGAGCAGCAGCGTTCCACCCGGTAACAGGGACGCGGAGATGCGCGTGAACAGCTCCGCCAGCTCGGCGGGCGCAAGGTAGTACCCCATTTCGGAGACCACCACCAGGTCAAAGCTCCCCTCCGGCCACTGTTCCGGAAGAATCAGCTGCCGCGCTTCGGCGCCCGGAAACCGGGCAAGCCGCCCGGCGGCCCGGGCCACGGCTGCAGCGCTGGCGTCCACCGCCAGAAGCCGTCCGCAGCACTGTGCCAGCTCCGCACTCAAGGTGCCGATCGAGCAGCCGGCTTCCAGGCCGGCGTCGTACTTCTGCTCAGGGAGGGCAGCAAGTGTCAGGCGCCGCTTGCGCTGCTCATACCAGCTGTCCTCGTACCCCCACGGGTCCTCGGAGCTGCGGTGCAGGGCGTCGAAGACAGCCTCCGCGTCCCGGGCGCTTCGCCGTCCGGTCACCGGGGGCCTCCACGCGAACACCTCGAAGGGCCGGGCAAAGTGCGCCAGAAACTGCTCTGACAGCAGCACTTCATCGCCCGGCCGGTCAGAGAGCGGGAGCAGCTGCGAGGCATGGGCGTGCAGGGCCTCGCGTTTGGCCCGCAGTTCACCCGGGCTTAGGGGCAGCCTGGTCCAGCTTCGCCAGGCAGAGTCCTCCGGCGTGGCCCACAGCCAGTACCAGATAGGGTATTCCAGCAGCCCGTGCCCTCCGGCTTCGGCGGCCTCCGCCGCCACCGCCCCCAGGGTGTCGTGGTCGATGTGCCCGTCGGCGCGGTAAGGGGCAACAATGACCAGTGTTCCGTCGGCTTCGCTGCGCCGGCTGAGCATTTCCGCCAGCCGGCGGGCAATGACCGCGCGGTGCCCGGCCAGCGCGCTGTCCGGAAGGCCCAAAAAATGCCAGCTGTCGGCCAGGCCGAATGCGGCCATGGCAGCCGCAAACTCCTCCCGGCGGACGGCGGCGAGCTGTTCCGGCGTGGTGGTGGGCGAATCTGGGTGGGACGCCTCCCCCGCTGAACATAACAGCACCTCGACATGTGCGCCGGCGGACACCAGCCGGGCAAGCAGGCCGCCGGCACCAAGGGATTCGTCATCCGGGTGGGCAACCAGGACCACGAACACCATCCCTGCCAGCTCCGCCGGATCCAGGGGAAGTTCGCCGATCGTGTCCAGTCCGCTGCCCGCCCAGACTGCCTCGTCCGTGCCGGCATCGGCATGCGAAAAGGTCACCATGCGTGCTCGCCCTTGAGGGTCAGAGCGCCCAGCTGGGCGTCGTCCCGGGTGGCGTGGTGCTGCCGCACGTAGAGGGACAGGTCCGCCATGCACTTGCCGTACCGCTCATCGAAGGCCAGGGGGCCGGGCCCCAGGTTCTGGCTCACCAGGAGCTGGACGCGTTCGACGGCGGCAGCAACAGTTCCCCGGACACGGAGCGCTTCGCTCCACGCACCGACGGCGCCTGACTTTCTCCCGCTGTCAGCGGGAGAGCCGTCCCCGCTGGTTTCGGCACCGTTGCCGGGCTGGTTTGCGGCGGCATCCACCGCCTCGGCGGCCCGGGCGAGGTACTGGAGGGTCGACGCCAGGATCCGGTCCACTTCGCCCAGGGCTGCGAGCGCCACCTGGTCGGGCTCGCGTTGGGACCTGGCTCCGCGCAGGAGTGCGGCCTCAAAGTGCCGGCCCAGCGCCACGGCACCGCCGAGCCAGCAGGCGGCAACACCCATGCCGCCCCAGGCGAAGCCCGGACGCTGGAAATACCAGCCGTCACCGCCAACCGGCACGGCCGGCACCCGGTCAAAGTGGACTGTCCCGCTGGGGATTTCGCGCAGTCCGCGGCTGGTCCATTCCGGCACGTCGCACGTGACGCCGGCGGCCCTGAGATCGACGGCAAAAGCGGCCCGTCCGCCGCTGCCGGTGTGGGCGGTTACGACGGCGTGGTCCACGAACTGGGCCAGTGAGCACCAGGGTTTGGAACCGCTCAGCTGCACGCCGGGCGGATTCCCGCCGGGTTCTGCCTCGCCCTGCCCGCCGGCCCGGTCGGCGGCGTGTTCAGCCGTCAGCCGGGTGCCCGGGGCTTCGGCCGCGTACACACCCCACGATCCGGTGAATGCGTCCGGGATTCCCGCCTGCGACAGGATCGCGCCGGCGTCGAGGTGGGGCTCCAATACCCTGGCGGCCGCCACGTCCACCGCAGCCACCGATGCCAGCAGCTCCCACAGTCGGGCGGTGCGGCCGTCACCGGGCTTTGGCGCGGAACGCCCGGCCTGCTGGGCGATGGCCAGCAGGGCAGTGACGTCCCCCACCGCCGATGCAACCCGGTCAAGCACCGGCCCCGGGTCGGCGGCCGGTTCGGCGTCCGAGTGGCTGAGCCGGACGGGCTGCCACTGGCGGCGAGGAGCGTTCATGCAGCACCGGCTGAGTGTTGGGCAGACAGGACCATGGCCGCGCTATCCCTGTTCCGGTTCTGTGACCGGTGCGGAGGCCGGCATTACTTCGGCGTTTACCATCCACGCCAGCTGCTCCAGGCGGGTGATGGCCTCATGCAGCAGGTCCGCGCTCGTGGGGTCTTCTTCGTCCACCTCGTCGTGGACATCGCGCATGGTCCTGACCGTTTGTTCCAGCCTCGCGGTGATGAGTTTGACCGTGTCCTTGGTGACGGTCAGCCCGGCAGGATACTGTTCCAGCCGGGTGCCAGAAGAGACGGTGGCGCTGCGGCCGTCCGGAAGGGCATGGATCGAACGCATGCGCTCGGCAGTCTGGTCGGCGAGCAACCGGGCGCTGTCCACGATTTCATCCAGCTGCAGGTGGAGGTCGCGGAAGTTGGTCCCCACCAGGTTCCAGTGCGCCTGCTTGCCCTGGACGTGCAGCTCGATCAGGTCGGTGAGGACCTTCTGGAGATTGCTGGCCAGAGTCTCAGATGCTTTCATGTCTTCCTCCGCTGCCGTCACCGATGCATGTTCATGCCTGGCCGGCCGGGCAGCCGGCCAGGATGATTCCCAGCATACTTATCTTTTGGCGGCGACATGCCCCTAACGGCCGGAGGGCCACAGCACGGTTGCCTGCAGCGACGCAAGCGGCACGCTCCCGTACGCCCGTGAATCGATGGAGCCTGCCCTGTTGTCGCCCAGGACGAAGACATGCCCGGCTGGCACCTTTACAGGACCAAAGTAGGTGCCGTCGATGCGGCTGTGGTCGATCCCGGGCTCGGCCTGGGGAACTCCGTCCACCACCAGCACCGAATCCTCGATGGCCACCGTCTGGCCGCCAAAGGCGATGGCGCGCTTCACCGCGGGGTTGCCGTCCTCCGGGCTGGTGAACACCACCAGGTCTCCGGCCTTGACCGGTCCAAGCACCGGCCCCGGCTTGAACATCAGCACCGTGCTGCCCTTCGGCAGGGCCGGTTCCATGCTTTCAGAACTGACCGTCACCGGTTCCACCAGCCATAGCCGGGAGGCGAGCAGACCGGCGGCCAGCAGCACCGCCGTCGTGCCTGTCCTCCCTCGAAAAATCCTCCGCCCCCGGGAACCCTGCCGGGCAGAGCCGGCACGT